>URYX01000018.1 GCA_900552225.1 uncultured Oscillospiraceae bacterium
GTGGAGGAGCTGTACGGCAGCGCCATGCTGCGCGACGAGCTCAGCGAGCTGCTCGGCAGCGTCTATGACCTCGAGCGCATCATGACCCGCATTGTCTACGGCAGTGCCAACGCCAAGGAGCTGCGCTCCCTGGCGCAGACCATCCGCCATACCGCGCCGCTGAGGGAACGGCTGGAGGGGGTGCGCTCGGCCCTGCTGCAGGAGGTACGCGAGGGGATCGACCCGCTGACCGATGTGCAGGAGCTGATTGAACGGGCCATTGTGGACGATCCCCCGTTTTCCGTGCGGGAGGGCGGCATGATCCGTGCGGGCTTCAACGAAGAAATCGATACGCTGAATTTCGAGATGACCGACGGCAAGGGCGTCATTGCCCGTGTGGAGGCGGAGGAGAAGGAGCGCACCGGCATCAAGGGCCTGAAGGTGGGCTATAACCGGGTGTTCGGCTACTACATCGAAATTTCGCGCAGCTATACGGGGGAAATCCCCGAAAACTACATCCGGAAGCAGACGCTGGCCACGGCGGAGCGCTATATCACGCAGGAGCTGAAGGAGCTGGAGACCCGCGTGCTCGGCGCCAAGGAGCGGGTCATCGCGCTGGAGTATCAGGTCTTTACCGATGTGCGCCTGCGCGTCGCCGCCGAGCTGCACCGGATTCAGAAAACGGCCGAGGCGGTGGCCACACTGGACGTGCTGCGTTCTCTGGCGGAGGTGGCGGTGCGGCGGCGCTATGTGCGTCCGACCGTGGACACGGCCGACCGGATCATCATCTCGGGCGGCCGCCATCCGGTGGTGGAGAGTCTGCAGAGCGCGCCGTTTGTGCCGAACGATACGCTGCTGAGCGGGGCGGAGGATCGGGTGCTGATGATTACCGGCCCCAACATGGCCGGAAAATCCACCTATATGCGGCAGACGGCGCTGATTGTGCTGATGGCGCAGATCGGCAGCTTCGTGCCGGCGGACAGCGCGGAGATCGGCATCGTGGACAGTGTGTTCACGCGTGTCGGGGCCTCGGATGACCTGGCCTCCGGCCAGTCCACCTTCATGGTGGAGATGAGCGAGGTGGCGTATATTCTCAAAAAGGCCACCCGGCAGAGCCTCATCGTATTTGACGAGATCGGGCGCGGCACCTCCACCTTTGACGGTATGAGCATCGCGCGCGCCGTGCTCGAATATGTCGCATCCCCTCAGAAGCTCGGGGCCAAGACCCTGTTTGCGACGCACTATCACGAGCTGACCGCGCTGGAGGGCGAGCTGCCCGGCGTGCGGAACTACAGTGTCGCCGTCAAGAAGCGCGGCGACGATATCACGTTTCTGCGCCGCATCGTGCGCGGCCCGGCGGACGACAGCTACGGTATTGAGGTGGCCAAGCTCGCCGGTGTGCCCGACCGGGTGGTGCAGCGCGCCAAGGAAATTCTGAAGGAGACGGAGAGCGCCGATCCGGCCGCCCGCCCGTCCCATCCGTCCCGTCCGGCCCGCGAGGAGCCGGAGGACGGCCAGCTCTCGCTGCTGGCCGCGGCGGAGCATCCGCTGATGGAGCGGCTGCGGGAGCTGGATCTCAACACGCTGACACCGATTGAAGCGCTGCAGACGCTGTACAGCCTGCAGCAGGAGGCCAAGGGACTGTAAACGACACCCCGTCGAAGGAGAGACACGGCATGGGAAAAATACAGGTGCTGGATAAGCATACCGCCGAGCTGATTGCGGCGGGCGAGGTGGTGGAGCGTCCGGCCTCGGTCGTGAAGGAGCTGTTTGAAAACGCCGTCGATGCCGGGGCCACCGCGGTGACGGTGGAGATCGAAAACGGTGGCGTGACGCTTCTGCGGATCACCGACAACGGCTGCGGCATCGCGCGGGAGGACGTCCCGACGGCCTTCCTGCGCCACGCCACGAGCAAGGTGCGCACGGCCGATGACCTGGAGGCCATCGGGACGCTGGGCTTCCGTGGGGAGGCGCTGGCCTCCGTGGCGGCGGTGGCCCGCGTCGAGCTGATCACCCGCACGGTGGAGGAGACCGCCGGCACACGCTATGTGATCGAGGGCGGCGAGGAGCGTCTGTGCGAGGACGCCGGCTGCCCCGTCGGAACGACCTTTACCGTGGCCGACCTGTTTTACAATGTGCCGGCGCGGATGAAATTCCTGAAAAAGGATGTCGGCGAGGCCAACGCCGTGGCCGGCGTGATGGATCGGCTGGCGCTGTCCCACCCGGAGGTGGCGGTGCGGTTTGTCCGGGACGGCCGCGAGGCGCTGCTGACGCCCGGCGACGGCGACATCCGCTCCTGCATCTACGCCGTGTTCGGCCGGGAGTTTACGGCGGGCCTGATCCCGCTCGACTATACCGAGGGCGGCGTGCACGTCTCCGGCTTTATCAATAAGCTGGAGTACAGCCGCCCCAACCGGACCATGCAGCACTTTTTCGTCAACGGCCGCTACGTCAGGACGCGGACGGCCATGGCCGCCCTGGAGCAGGCCTATAAGGGCTCAATCATGGTCGGGCGCTTCCCGACCTGCGTCATGTATATCACGCTGCCACCGCAGACGGTGGACGTCAACGTGCACCCCGCCAAGATCGAGGTGCGCTTCGTCAACGAAAAGCCGCTGTTTGACGCCGTATACCACGGCGTCAAGTCGGCGCTCGAGGCGTGCACCGCCCGCAAGGCGGGGACACTGCCGGCTCCGGCACGGGAGCCGGAATCCCCCCCGGCGGCGCAGCTGCGGTTCGCGGAGTCCGCCTGCCGGGCACCGGAGACTTCAGCTCCGCCCGCCTCACCCGCTGCCTCTCCCGCCTCATCCGCATCCTCCGCCTCCGCCGCATCGGCGTCACCGGCCACTCCGCCTGCCCCCGCGGACCCGGCCGCACCCGGCGCAGGCATAACGGCGGAGAACGTACCGATATCCGTCATGGCGAGATTCCGGGAGGACCCGCCCTCCAACCTGCTCCACGACGGCGGGGCTAAGGAGTGGGGCGCCTATCGCATGCGGCCGGACATTGAGTGCAGCGAGCCGATTGTGCCCGACACGCGCCCGCGGACGGCTCCGGCCCCCTCCGCGCCGCCCGCCGCATCCCCCGTGCCGCAGCCGGAGCCCCCGGCCGCCGTATCGGAGCCCCCGGCCGCCGTATCGGAGCCCCCGGCCGCCGTATCGGAGCCCCCGGCCGCCGTATCGGAGCCGGAGGCTCCGCCTCCGGCCATCCGGATTGTGGGTGAGGCCTTTGAAACCTATATTTTTGCGGAAATGAACGGTGAGCTGTACGTGATCGATAAGCACGCCGCCCACGAGCGCCTGCTGTATAACGCCCTGCGGCAAACGCCGCATACCGAGGCGCAGCAGCTGCTGTCCCCGGTCAGCGTGCGGCTGTCGGCGGAGGAATACACGGCGCTGCTGGACGCGTCGGAGGAGCTGCGTCAGGCGGGCTTTGACGTGGAGGATTTCGGTGGCAGCGAGGTGCTGGTGCGCGGCATTCCGATGCTCCTGTGCACGGAGGACCCGGCAGCGGTCATCTGCGAGGTGGCGGGCGGCCTGGCCGCCGGCCGCCGCGAGATTACCACCGACCGCCTGGACTGGCTGTACCATAACACCGCCTGCCGCGCCGCCGTCAAGGCGGGCAACCGCGGCACGCCCGCGGAGCGTCAGCGGCTGGCGGAGGAGGTTCTGTGGGACGATTCCGTCCGCACCTGCCCCCACGGCCGCCCGGTGTGCTTCGTGCTGACCCGCCGCGAGATCGAAAAGCAGTTCGGACGGGTGAAATGATGGAAAAACAGAAGCTCTGGGTTGTGGCCGGACCGACGGCCTCGGGAAAAACGGAGCTGGCCGTCCGGCTGGCGCTGCGCGGAAACGGCGAGGTCATCTCGGCCGATTCCATGCAGGTGTACCGCGAACCGCGCATCGGCACGGCGCGCCCCTCCGAGGAGGAGCTGCGCGGCGTGCCGCACCATCTGCTCGGCTGCGTGCCGCTGTCCGAGCCGTACAGCGTCGTGCGCTACGCGGCGGAGGCACACGACGCCATTGCCGCCGTCGCCGCCCGCGGGCATCAGCCGATTCTGTGCGGCGGCACGGGACTCTACATCGATGCCGTGATCCGCAACCTCACCTTTTGGGAGGAGGACGGCGCCGACGCGCTGCGCGCCCGGCTGCAGCGGGAGCTGGACGCAGCGGGCGGGGAGGCCATGCTCGAACGCCTGCGCGCGGTGGACCCCGAGACGGCCGCGCGGCTGCATCCGAACGACCACGGCCGTATTCTGCGGGCGCTGCAGGTCTATGAGACCACCGGACTCTCCATGAGCGAGCAGCAGCGCCGCTCGCGGCAGGCACCGTCGCCCTATGAGACGACCTACCTGCGGCTGGATTTCCGCGACCGCGCGCGGCTCTACGGCCGTATCGACCGGCGCGTGGAGCTCATGCTCCGGGAGGGGCTGGCGGAGGAGGCGCGGGAGCTGCTCCGCCGCGAGACGGCGCCGACGGCGCTGCAGGCCATCGGCTATAAGGAGCTGAAGCCGTATGTGGACGGCCTCTGCTCCGAGCGGGAGGCCGCGGAGCGTCTGAAGCAGGCGACGCGCCGCTACGCCAAGCGCCAGCTCTCGTGGTTCCGCCGCGCGGAAAACGCCCGGACGCTGTATGTGGACGATTACGCCGATGCCGGCGCGCTGGCGGAGGCAGCCTGGGAAGCGGTATCCCGGGAGGCAGACTAAAATCTCGGAGAAAGGGGCCCGAACGCATGAACGGATTTGTCAGGCGGCTGCTGACCGCGCTGTGCGCGCTGCTGCTGATTGTCTATGTCGGCTACCAGGTGTTTGTGGCCACCTATACCTCCGTTTCCTATGAGACGGCGGTCAGCTATTCGGTGTACGACCTGCTGGACGTACAGGGAATTGCTGTCCGCAATGAGCAGATTCTGCCGAGCAGCGAGGACGGCTACCTCTACTATACGCTGAAAAACGGCGACCGCGTGTCGAGCGGCGGGACCATCGCCGCCGTGTACGAATCCGAGCAGGATGCGGCACTGTACGAGCAGATTACGCGCATCGATAAGGAGCTTGAGACCCTGCGCATCCTGCAGCGGCAGGGGACGGCCAGCAAAACCAACCTCGACGCCATCAACGCGCAGATTCGCCAGAAGCAGAGCGCGGTGGCCGCGGCCGGAGCCTCGGGAGAGACGGACGGTCTGCGCGAGACGCGGGAGGAGCTGCTGGAGCTGCTCAACCGGAAGCAGATTGCGGTCGGGAAGGTGGCCGATTTCTCCGCGCGCATCGCGGCGCTGGCGGAAAAGCGGTCGGCGCTGTACGCGCAGTATACCGCCGCTTCCCGCACGGTGCAGTCGCCGCTGGCCGGCTACTTTGTGTCGCGCGTGGACGGCTACGAAAACCTGCTGTCCTACCCGAGCGCGTCGCTGATGACGGTGGATACCGTCCGCACCGCCATGCATACGACTCCCGCCGTTTCGGAGGGGGCGTATGTCGGCAAGGTGGTGGGCGACTACGAGTGGTATCTGGCCTGCATTGTGCCGACCGAGAAGCTGTCGCTGCTCAGCGTGGGAGGCAGCCTGGATATCAAGCTGCCGTTTGTGTCGGGAAGCACCATTCCGGTCACGGTGGAGGCCGTCAACAAGAGCGGCGACGAGGCCGCCGTGATTCTGCGGTGCGGCTATATGTCGGAGGCGCTGTCCTCGGCCCGCTGCGAGCAGGTGCAGCTGCTGCTGACGGAATATACGGGGCTGTATGTGCCGGACGAGGCGCTGCACTTCAATGAGAATAAGGAGGCCGGCGTCTATGTGCGCGTGGGCAACCTGCTGCGCTTCCGCCGGGTGGATATCCTGTATTACAGCGAAAACGGGAAATACGCCATCTGCTCCGCCGAGGAGCGGGAGGGCTACCTGAGCCTGTACGACGATATGGCGGTGGAAGGGAAGGATCTGTATGACGGAAAACTGGTGGACTGAGGAGCAGGCGGCCGACCGCCTGCACCGTATCGAGGAGCGGATAGCGGAGGCCTGCCTGCGCGCCGGACGCGCCCGCGGAGAGGTGACGCTGCTGGCCGTGACCAAAACGGTGGAGCCCGAGCGGATCCGTGCGATGATTGCCGCGGGCGTGCGCTGCGTCGGGGAAAACCGGGTGCAGGAGTGGAAGGGAAAGCTGCCCCTGTGGCGGGAGACCGGCGTCAGCGTGCATCTGATCGGCCACCTGCAGACCAATAAGGTGCGCCCGGTGGTCGGAGAGATGCAGTGCATCGAATCGGTGGACAGCCTTCACCTGGCGCAGGCGATCGAACGCGCGGCGGCGGAAAGGGGCGTGACCGTTCCGGTGCTGTGCGAGGTGAACATCGGCGGCGAGGCCAGCAAAAGCGGGGTACAGCCCGCCCTGACCGAGGAGCTTCTGTGCCGGATGGCCGAGCTTCCCCATCTGCGGGTGGAGGGACTTATGACCGTGCCTCCCGTGTCGGAAGCTTCTGCGGAAAAACGCCGCTATTTTGAGCAAATGCATAAACTGTTTCTTGACATTAAAGGCAAAATGCTTCATAATATAAATATGCATACCCTATCTATGGGAATGTCCTCCGATTTCGAGGAGGCCATTGCCGAAGGCAGTACGGAGGTACGGATCGGCACCGCGCTTTTCGGGGCGCGCTCCTATTCGGCCGGGAATTGACAGCAATCGGGAGGTATCAGCTTTATGAGTATTTTTAATAAGCTTCAGAATTGGATGGGTGACCCGGAGCGGGACGAATACGGGGAGGAGCAGGAGGAGACGGAACTGCTCTCCCGTTCGGACGAAACGGCGCGCACGCGCCCCGTGGCCGACGCTCCTGCCAAGCGCGGCAACGTGGTGAATATCAGCGCCACGACACAGCTGCAGGTGGTGCTGGTCAAGCCGGAGCGCTTTGACGACGCCAGCTCGGTCGCGGATCACCTCAACGCCAAGCGCACCGTCGTGCTCAACCTGGAATCGGCCAATAAGGACGTGTCCCGCCGGATCCTGGATTTCCTGAGCGGCGTGGCCTATGCCAACGACGGACAGATCAAGAAGGTCGCCAACTGCACCTTTATCATCACCCCCTACAACGTCGGCGTGATGGGCGATCTCCTGGATGAGCTGGAGAACAATGGGCTTTACTTCTGAGCAGGAGGACGCGCTGCTGCTGTCGCGTGTTGCGGATGCGGCGGAGCTCTGCCGGAAGCGGCAGACGGCGCGCTTTCTCGGCTTTCTGGATGAACGGCAGCGCGCGGTCGCGGAGCCGTGTATCCGTAAGACCGGCCTGTGCTACCGCTTTGACGGAGGGCACGGGGACGCCGGCCGGACGATGCTCGGGGTGTTCCCCGGGGAGGAGCCGGAGGCATGGGAGACCTTTCCGTTCTGTGCGCTCGGCTTCCTGTACCGCGCGGAGGCGCAGCTCTGCCACCGCGACTTTCTCGGGGCGCTGCTCGGGACGGGCGTGCGCCGGGAGGCGATCGGGGATATCCTGTGTGGCGAGGGACTGGCGGTGGCATTCGTGGCCGAGGAGCTGGTGCCCTTCCTGACGGATCAGATAACAACGGTCGGCCGTGAGGGCGTGCGGCTGCAGCCGTATTACGACGGCCCGCTGCCCGCGGCGGGGCGGACGGAGCCTGTGGAAATAACCGTGGCCTCCGCGCGGCTCGACTGCGTGGTGGCGGCCCTGTGCGGACTCTCGCGGGAGGAGGCCTCCCGCCGGATCCGTGACGGCTCGGTCGCGGTGAATCACTGTCTGTGCGACGCGGTCAGCAGGACGGTGCCGGAGGGCAGCGTTCTGTCGGTGCGCGGCCGCGGCCGCTTTGCGGTGGACGGTTTGTCGGACCGGACGCGGAAGGGACGCTTCGTGCTGAGAGCGCGGAAATTTGTGGGATAACGAAACGGAGGAGAAGCATTATGTATACTGTCGAGGAAATCCGGAATGCTGCCTTTGGCCGCTCCATGAGAGGATACGACACGGATGAGGTGGACGATTTCATTGACTGCTGCGCCGACACGGTAGCGGAGCTGGAGCGGCAGAACGCCGAACAGACCAAAAAGCTGGAAATGCTGGCGGAACGGCTGATGGAATACCGCAAGGAGGAAGACAATATTCATACGGCGCTTCTCAGCGCGCAGCGCGCGGGCGATGCCCTGCTGCGCGAGGCGAAGCATAAGGCGGAGCTGATGCTGCAGGATGCCTCCATCAAGGCGGAGAATACGCGGGAGAGCGCCGAGCGCGAAATCCGGCAGGAAAAGGATGAGCTGCAGCGGATCAGGGACGAGGTCGCCAGGTTCAAAAACGAGCTGCTCGAAATTTACCGGCAGCATCTGACGGTGATCCGCGCCCTGCCCGAGGAGGAGGCAGCGGAGACGGAGTCTCCCGCCCCGGCTGCAGAGACGGAGACGGCGGAGAATTCGGAGGAACCGAAGTCCGCTTCCGAAGCGGCCCTGACGGCCCCGGCCGCCCCTGTGACCGTGGCTCCCGCTGCGGATGCGCCCGCGGGACCGGAGACGCCGGAGGCCCCGCTGGTGGACATCTTCTCCTCCTCGTCCGCGGAGGCGGAGGAGACGGAGGCCCCCGAGCAGGGTGTGCTGTTCCGCGCCGAGGAATCGGCTCCCCATGCATCGCGCTTCAGCAATCTGGAGTTCGGCCCGGGGTATGAGATCGACAAGGGCGGTAAGCGCTTCGGTCTCGGCAAGCGCAAGTAAACGTATCGGTATGAGGCAGCGTGCCGGAACGGCTCGGCCCTGCCGCGGAGCGAAAGCCTTTTTGAGGGGATCGCTTTGCGGAAGGGCTCTGCCACGCAGGCGCGCTGCTTTTTCGGAGGGAAGAACGGAATGTTGCAATGCGGAATTCTGTTGGCGGTGGCCGCCTTGGTGGGGCTGGATCAATGGACAAAATGGCTGGCCTCCGCCTACTGGCGCCAGCCGGTGAAGCTATGGGATGGCGTGTTTGAGCTGACCTATCTGGAAAACCGCGGGGCCGCCTGGGGAATCGGACAGGGCGGCCGCTGGTTCTTTGTGGCCGCCACCTCGGTGGTGACGCTGGTGGTGCTGTGGCTGCTGCTCAGCGGAAAGGCGCGCAAAAGCCGTTTTCTGACGGCCTCCGGTATCCTGATTGCCGCAGGCGGCATCGGCAACCTGATTGACCGCGCCCTGAACGGCTATGTGGTGGACTTTCTGTATGTGAAGCTGATCGATTTCCCCGTGTTTAACATAGCGGATTGCTGTGTGGTCATCGGCGCCATACTGTTCCTGGTGTATATGCTGTTCATCTATAAGGAACCGGCGAACCCGCCGGTAAAGGAGGCCGCGGATGGAGCGGACGGAGCTGACGGTGACGGAGAGTCAGGCGGGGCAGAGGATCGATCAGGTGCTGCCGCCGCTGCTCGCGGTGACGCGGGCGACGGTGCAGAAGTGGTGCGAGACACAGAGGGTGACGGTCGGGGGCCTTCCGCAGAATAAGAAATACCTGCTGAAGGCCGGTGACCGGATCGCGGTGGATATCCCGGAGCCGCAGCCCTGCGGGGTGGCGGCGGAGGAGATTCCGCTCGACATCGTCTATGAGGACAGCGACCTGCTGATTGTGAACAAGCCGAAGGGCATGGTGGTGCATCCCGCGGCGGGTCACGCGTACGGGACGCTGTGCAATGCGCTGATGGCGCACTGCGGCGACAGCCTGTCGGGCATCGGCGGCGTGATGCGCCCCGGCATCGTCCACCGTATCGATAAGGATACGAGCGGTCTGCTGATGGTGGCGAAGAACGACCGGGCTCACCAGTCGCTGGCGGCGCAGATCAAGGAGCACAGCTTTACGCGCGTCTACGAGACGGTCGTGATCGGCCACCTGAATCCGCCGTGCGGAACGGTCGATGCGCCGATCGGGCGGGACCCGCTGCACCGGCAGCGGATGGCTGTGACCGAGAAGAACAGCAAGCGCGCGGTCACGCACTACGAGGTGCTCGAAGCGCTGCGCGGCTATGACTACGTGCGCGTGACCCTCGAGACCGGACGCACCCATCAGATCCGCGTGCACATGGCCTATAAGGGACACCCGGTGGCGGGCGACACGGTGTACGGTCCGAAAAAGGGAATCCCCGGATTTACGGGGCAGTGTCTGCACGCGAAGGTGATCGGATTTCGCCATCCGGCGGACGGACGGTATATGGAATTTGAGAGTGAGCTTCCGGACTATTTCCGGACATTTTTGGACAGTATCGGTCACTCTGCGGACAAGAAAGGACGAGAAAAATGACAGAAATTACGGAGATTACGGAGGAGCGCCGCAAGCGCGCACTCAGCTTTATTCAGCCTACCGGCATTCCCACGCTCGGGAATTACCTCGGCGCCATGCGCAACTGGGTGCGGCTGCAGGAGGACATGGATTGCATTTTTGCGGTGGCGGACCTGCATGCGCTGACCGTTCGGCAGGAGCCCGCGAAGCTGCGCCGCCAGATTTACGAGACGTATGCGCTGCTGCTTGCCATCGGCCTGGACCCGACGCAGCATCCGATTTTTGTCCAGTCGCACGTACCGGCGCACTGCGAGCTGTCGTGGCTGCTCTCCTGCCAGACGCCGTTCGGTGAGCTGTCCCGCATGACGCAGTTTAAGGACAAATCGCAGAAGCATGCGGATAATATCAACCTCGGCCTGTTTGCCTATCCGGTGCTGATGGCGGCGGATATCCTGCTGTATCAGCCGGACTATATCCCGGTCGGAGCGGATCAGAAGCAGCATGTGGAGCTCGCGCGGAATACAGCGGAGCGCTTTAACAGCGCCTACGGACAGACCTTTGTGGTGCCGGAGCCGTACATTCTGAAGGAGGGGGCGCGGGTGCGCTCCTTACAGGATCCGACCAAGAAAATGTCCAAATCAGATGAAAACCAGAATGCCTTTATCTCCCTGCGGGACGATCGTGACACGATCATCCGCAAGTTCAAGCGGGCCGTAACGGACAGTGAGGCCTGCGTGCGGTACGCCGAGGGCAAGGACGGCATCAACAATTTGATGGAAATGTACGCCCTTCTCTCCGGCCGGACGATGGAGGAGATTGAACGGGAATATGCAGGACGCGGCTACGGAGACTTCAAATTGGCGGTCGGTGAGCTGGTGGCCGATGAGCTGGCTCCGATCCAGGCGCGCCTGGAGGAGTACCTGAAGGATAAGGCGGAGCTGGAGCGCCTGATGCGCGAAGGCGCGGAGCGTGCGGCGCGCATTGCCTCCCGCACGCTGAGCAAGGCCAAGAAGCGCCTGGGACTGGTACAGCTGTAATCTCACACGGCTCTATATCTACTGTATATTGTATATGTAATTTTACAAAGCACCATATAGTGTGCGCAGATGAAAAGGCCCGGAGGATTTTCCTCCGGGCCTTTTTGCTTATGTTGACAAACCGACGCCCGATCGTCAGGCGGATTTTCCCCGTCTGAGCGCCCTCAAACGGCTGCTGCACCGTGCCGTGCCGCAGAGGTACCGGCCTCCTACCGTTACAGAATGCGGTAATTTTCGTCGCGCAGCACCTGTACCAGGGACGGCATATCGGTCACGGCCGCCTCGGTTTCGATGCCGGTGATACCGACCCCCTCTCGGCTGTGGCAATCGGAGCCGGCAATGCTCTTCAAGCCGTATTTTTCGGCCCATTCCCGGGCAATGGCGTTGTTGGAATCGTGGACCGGCGCACCGTTTTTGATTTCGATGCCGTGCAGCAGCTGCGGCTGTACGATGGTCATGTGGACGCGGAAGGGATGGGCCTGGTAGAGCAGAAAGCCGTCCGCGTCGGCGCGGGCCTTCAGCGCGGCATTATCCATTGCAAACAGGGCATCCAGATCGGAAAACAGGCTGTCCGGCGCACCGTATACCAAATAGTCGTTGATGTTTTGCCGGACACGCAGCTCGCAGCCGTACAGCACCAGCAGGCCGTACTGCCGGCCGAGCGCAGCGGCGGCCTCGCCGCAGGCCTTATGGGCGGCATAGTAATCCGCAAGACCGTTTTGCTTCATCACGTGGCAGGTGCCCGGATCGAAATGGTTGGTCAGCACGATGGCATCGTAGCCGGCCTCGGCGTAGGCACGCACGGTCTGTTCGTTGTTTTGGACGGCACACAGACTCATTTCGCTGGAATGAACATGCAGATCGATTTTCATGAAAGACGCTCCTTTGATTTCCTGAAAAATACAGCCCTCAGACGGGCAGGGTGACGGTGATGCAGAAGCTGTGCGGAGAGGGCAGGGAGGCACGAACGGCACCCCTGTGCTTTTCCGCAACGGCGCGGGCAATGGAAAGGCCGATGCCGTAGCCCGCCGAGCTGCGGGAGCTGTCAGCGCGGTAGAAGCGCTCGAACAGATGCGGCAGCTCCTCAGCGGTGACGGTGTCGGTATCGTTTTGCACCTGCAGTATCAGGTGCTTGCCGTCGCGGCGCAGGGTGATGGCAACGGCTCCGTCGGGGCGGCAATACTTCACAGCATTATCGAACAGCACCGAGCAGAGGCGCCGCAGGGATTCCTCGTCGCCGCAAAAGGGGAGCAGCGGTGTCACCGACACGGTGTAGGTTTTTCCCTGAGCCAGTGCCGGGGCTTTGAAGGAGGCCGCGGTCTCGCTGACCAGATCCGACAGGGAAAATTCGATCCACGGCTTGGATTCCGGCTCCTCCATGCGGGAGAGGAAGATCAGATCGCCCGTTAATCGGGCGAGCCGCTCCGTCTGACGCCGGATATCGCGGAGCCACTCGCTGTCGCCCTGCTCCAGGGCCAGCACCTCGGCATCGGCATCGATGACGGTCAGCGGAGTTTTCAGCTCATGTCCGGCATCGGTGATAAAGCGGCGCTGCTTCTCATAGCTTTCCGCCACGGGCTTGACGATTCGCCCGGAGCACAGCACAATCAGCACCAGCACGGCCGCCAGACCGGCCGCCGAGATGGAGAGGCTGATCCACAGAAAGGAGGAAAAGGTGTCGAGAGAGCGCTTGCAGTCGAGAAAAATAAAGCGTTCGCCCTGCTCCTCGGTATGACGAAGAAAGCGGTAGCTGTCCGTGAAGCCGCGGTCCCGCCCCTCGCGCTGCAGGGTCTGCGCGTACTGTACGGCGGCTGTGTCGTCTACGGCAATGATGCGCGCGGTGTCCGTTGCGACGACGCTTCCGTCGCCGGACAGCACGACCGAGAAAAATCGGGATTCATAGGGGGCCTCGGGCGACAGCTGATCCGGTGCCGTCTGCCGCGGGTTGTCCTGTCGGCCCGGCTTTTCGGCCGGAGGCATATTGTCTTTGCGGCCCGGGTCCTCTTTCGGAAAGCTGCCGTTATTTTCGGCCAGTATGGCGAGAATCTGATCGGCGCTGCGGCAGATGTTGCGGTAATTCAGCAGATTAACGCCGCCGAGGATCACCGCCAGCACCAGAAACAGCGAAAGCATGGAGGCAATCACCAGCTTGATGCGGAGTGTACGGATCATATATATTCCTCCAAATAATAACCGGTTCCGCGCACGGCCTTGATGCCGATGTCTGCCCGCAGCGCGGTCAGCTTTTTGCGCAGATAGGAGAGATATACCCATACCACATTGAGCTCCGCGTCGCTGTCGTAGCCCCAGATGCGCTCCATGAACTGCTCGGAGGAGATCGGCTGCTTCGGGTGACGCATCAGCATCTCCATCATCTGGAATTCCTTGCCGGCCAGGTGGTAGCTGCCGCCCGGCCCGGACAGGGTAAAGGCGGTGCAGTCAAGGGAGATGTTACCGCAGGTCAGGACGTTGTCCAAAGCCACGGACTGCCGCGTCATGGCACGGATGCGCGCCAGCAGCTCCTGTACGGCAAAGGGCTTGGTCAGGTAGTCGTTAGCGCCGCTGTCGAGTCCCCGCACCTTGTCCTCCACCTCGGCCTTGGCCGTCAGCAGCAACAAGGGGGTGCGGTTTCCCTGCTTCCGGAGGCGGCGCAGCACCTCGATGCCGTCCAGCTTCGGCATCATAATATCTAAAACAATACCGTCGTAGTTGCCGGTCTCCGCATAGTCAAGTGCCGATTCGCCGTCATAGACGGCATCGACACTGTAGTGGCTCTTTTCCAAAAGCGTGACAACGGCCCGCGAAAGGGACCGTTCATCCTCCGCCAACAATAGCCGCATATACCTCACCCCTTAGACAAAGCAATCAGAGTACCGTCGTTTTTTCGGCAGGACTGCTCGGTGATCGGGTTTATCCCCCTCCGCTTACCGTGTGTCGGCATGTTCCGGTCGGGGGCTACATCGCTCATTCGCGCGGTTTGCCGAAAATCTTCGATCGGAGACGAGAAGATTTTTTCGTCTGGAAGGTCGAAGAACGCAGAAATACTAACGTATTTCAAGTGATGAGACAAACCAAACGGGGAAACATTCCGTTTCCGGAACGGTTGTACCCTGCTTGCTTTGTCTACGGATTCAGTATAGCACATCTTTTTCGGATTTGCACGAAAAAGTTTTGAAATTTTAAAGTACATTTAGGGTAGGCCCGTTACAATGGACTCACAGAAGGGAGGAACGCTGATGAAACCGCAAACCAACTTTCGCCGCGTGGAGCTGAAATTTCTGCTGACGGAGGAGGACTGTGCGGCGCTGCAGCCGCTTCTGGAGCGGCATATGCGTCCCGATGTCTACGGGCACACTACCGTGCGCAATGTCTACTGCGATACGGACAGCTTCCGGCTGGCACGGCGTTCACTGGAGAAGCCGCTCTACAAGGAAAAGCTCCGGCTGCGAAGCTATGCGGCGGCTGCGCCGGATGATCCGGTCTTTGTCGAAATTAAGAAAAAGTACGACGGGATTGTATATAAACGGCGGCTACAGCTGCCGGAGGGGCAGGCGGAGCTGTGCTTCCGAAACGGAGCGCCCCTGCCGGTGCGGTCGCAGATTGCCTCGGAAATTGACTATTTCCGCTCGTTTTACCGGACGCTTCACCCGGTGGTATTTCTCTCGTATGAGCGGGATGCCTTTTACGGGGCGGACGACCCGGAATTCCGCGTCACCTTTGACCGTGAAATACTGGCCAGAACGGATCGCCTGAGTCTGCGGGAGGAGCCGGACGGGGTGCCGCTGACCGAGGAGGGGACGGTGCTGGCGGAGGTCAAGGTGTCCGGCGGAATTCCGCTGTGGCTGACGCATTTTCTGACCGAACGGCGCATTTTTAAAACTTCGTTTTCCAAGTACGGTACGGCGTACCGCCTGTTGTGTACACCGGCCGCCGCAAAGAAAGGAGAAATTGTATATGTCGATTTTTCAAGGGCTGTTTGATTCCGCTTCCGTGACGGTGATTTCCGTCTCCGACTTTTTGCTGTGCCTCGGGTGTGCACTGTGTATCGGACTGTTCCTGGCGTTTGCCCATGCCTACCGGACGCCGACCACGCCGTCCTTTGCCATGACGCTGGCCCTGCTGCCGGCGGTGGTGTGTGTGGTGATTCTGATGGTCAACGGAAACATCGGGGCCGGGGTGGCTGTGGCCGGAGCATTCAGTCTGGTGCGGTTCCGGTCGGCGCCGGGAACCGCCAAGGAGATCGGTTCGATTTTTCTGGCGATGAGTGCCGGATTATGTGTCGGTATGGGGTATATCGGGTATGCGGTGCTGTTTTCGCTGGTGCTTGGGGCGGTCGGAATGCTGTATACCCGGCTGCCGTTCGGAAAAAACGGCACGGAGCGGCAGAAAACACTGCGCATTGCCGTGCCGGAGGACCTGAACTATTCCGAGGCGTTTGACGATCTGCTGCAGCAATACACGGATCGGTTTACGCTGACGCAGGTGAAAACGGCGCAGATGGGCAGCATTTACCGCCTGACCTATCAGGTGGAGCTGCGGCGCGGTGCGGACGAAAAAGAGCTGATCGACCGTCTGCGGTGCCGCAACGGCAATCTGGAAATTTCCCTGTGCCGGCAGGAAACGGCGCAGAATGAGCTTTGAAGGGAGTCTTTGACATGCGTATGCGGAAAATTGCGGAATGGTGCGCTGCGGTGACGGCTGCACTGTGGATGCTGGCGGGCTGCTCCCTGAATGCGGGCAGCAGTGAGGGGACAGTCACCTCGGGGGCTTCCTCGGACACCTCCGCCGGAGCCGCGTCGGGAGCCTCTGCGGGCGGGGATTCCTCGGGGACGGGGGGCTCCGCCGATGCGGAGATGTTTTCCAACCGCGATCTGAGGGACAGCTATGAGGCGGACAGTCCGCTGCTGACCTTTTTGGAGAGCGGAGTGAGCGGGAGTGCCGACGGAGTGACGGTCAGCGGGACAACGGTGACAATTACTGCGGCGGGCACCTATCGCCTGACCGGCTCCTGCGAGGACGGGCAGGTGGTGGTGGAGACCGGCAAGGAGGACAAGGTCCAGCTGGTGCTGGAGGGGCTGCAGCTGCGCAGTGCCACCTCGGCGGCGCTGTATGTGAAGTGCGCCGATAAGGTGTTCGTAACGCTGGCGGAGGGCTCGGACAATACACTGGAAAACGGCGGCAGCTATGTGGCTGTGGGCGATAACAATATTGACAGTGTGATTTTTTCCAAGGAGGATCTGACGCTGAACGGCAAGGGGGCGCTGACGGTGACGGCGGCGGCCGGGCACGGTATCGTCTCTAAGGACGATCTGGTGATTGCGGGTGGTACCTATACGGTGGAGGCTGCTTCGCACGGGCTGTGCGGCAAGGACAGCATCCGGATCGCGGATGGCACCCTGACGGTCACGGCCGGCAAGGACGGGCTTCATGCCGAAAACAAGGATGACAGTACCCTCGGGTTTCTGTATATTTCCGGCGGCACCTTTAAGGTGACGGCGGCGGGGGACGGCCTGAGCGCGGCGGCCTATGCGCGCATCGAGGGCGGCAGTTTTGCGCTGACCTGTGGCGGCGGTGCGGCCGCAGCGGCGGGCCACAACGAGGGCTTTGACCGGTTCCCGTTCGGCTACGACACGACCGAGAGCGACGGCACCGTCAGCAGCAAGGGCATCAAGGCGGTCGAAGAGCTGACAGTGACGGGCGGCACCTTTGCGGTGGACAGTGCGGACGATGCGCTGCATTCCAACGGCACGGTGCAGATTGAGGACGGACAGTTTACGCTGTCCACCGGAGACGACGGAATCCATGCCGACGACACGCTGGCGGTGCAGGACGGCCTCATCCGGATCACCAAGAGCTACGAAGGCCTCGAGGCGCAAACGCTGACCATCGCGGGCGGCGAGATTGAGGTGACCGCTTCGGACGACGGACTGAATGCGGCCGGCGGAGCGGATCAGAGCGGATTCGGCGGTATGGGAGGCCGCCCGCAGGATACCTTTGCCTCCGGCAGTGCGGCGCAGCTGACCATCACCGGCGGCACCATCCGCATCAACGCCTCGGGCGATGGCATCGACTCCAACGGCAATCTGACAATTGCGGGCGGAGAGGTGTATGTCAGTGGGTCGACGGATAACGGCAACGGAGCGCTCGACTACGACGGGACGGCCACGATTACGGGCGGCATTGTGGTGGCGGCCGGCTCCACCGGGATGGCGCAGAATTTCGGGAGCAATTCCACGCAGGGGAGCATGCTGGTCAACTGCAGCGGGTCGGCCGGATCGGAGATTGTGCTGCAGGATGCGGACGGGAAGGTGCTGGTGCGGTATACGTCCGAAAAGGCCTATGCCTGCGCGGTGATCAGCTGCCCGGAGCTGACCGTGGGCAGCACCTACACCGTGACGGCGGGCGGAAGCTCCGTGTCCGTTACGCTGAGCAGCCTGATTTATGGCGGTTCGGGTATGGGAGGCCCGGGCGGTGACATGGGAGGAAATCCCGGCGGCGGTCCCGGCGGCATGGGCGGCGGCCCGGGCCGTCGGCCGTAACCGGGCAGGAAAAGCCAAAGTCAGACAGAGGCAAAGCTGAGGGAGGTGCCGTTT
>URYX01000019.1 GCA_900552225.1 uncultured Oscillospiraceae bacterium
CGGGAAGCTATTTTCTGCCGCGGCATCTGACCAATGCGTTCCGCCGGGTGGTGCTCCATTCCGAGGACGCGAAGGATACGCTGCTCGATTATGTGTATACCATCAATCAGGAAATTCAGATCAAGCGTGAGGAGTTCCATTTGGATTCCTGATGCCGCGAGGGAGGAAAGTGTCATGCCGAGGAGCTGCGGACGGGGAGACGGGAACCTGCGGGGAACCGTATGGCGGGAAATATGGAAAAACAGGGACTGCTATCTGTATCTGCTGCCGTTTTACGCCATCTTTCTGCTGTTTGTGGTGCTGCCCGTTTTGATTTCGATTTTTTTCAGCTTTACTTACTATAACGTGTTTCAGTCTCCCGAGTGGGTCGGCTGGAAGAATTACATCCACCTGCTGGCCTCGGACGAGGTATTCCTTCAGGCGGTCAAGAACACCTTTCTGATTGCACTTGTTACGGGGCCGGTCGGCTATTTCGTGTCGCTGATGGTGGCGTGGCTGATCAGCGATCTGCGGCCCGGGCTGCGGGCCGTGATGGTGACGGTAATGTATGCGCCCTCGATTTCGGGCGGAGCCTTCGCGGTGTGGAAGCTGTTCTTCAGCGGCGACTCCTACGGCTATATCAACAGCCTGCTGCTGCGGTTCGGACTGGTCAGCTCTCCGGTGCAGTTTCTGACGGACAGCCGCTATATGATCTGGGTCTGTATTCTTGTGACCGTCTGGATGAGCCTCGGTGCCGGATTTCTGTCGTTCGTCTCGGGCTTTCAGACGATCGACCGCAGCATGTATGAGGCGGGCTATGTGGAGGGCATCCGCAACCGCTGGCAGGAGCTGTGGTACATTACGCTGCCGACCATGAAGCCGCAGCTGATGTTCGGCGCGGTGATGAGCATCACCTCCGCATTTTCCTGCGGCGATGTTTCGACCAATCTGTTCGGATTCCCGAGCACGGATTATGCGGCCCATACCGTCATCAACCACATGGTGGATTACGGCACGACCCGCATGGATATGGGCTATGCCTGCACGATTGCCACACTGCTGTTTGCGGTGATGATCGGTGCCAACCAGATGATTCAAAGGCTGCTTGAGAAGGTGGGGAGATAGACGATGACGGAAAAAGCAACGCTTCCGCGTGAGACCCGGCCGGGGGCGGTCGGACAGTCGCATGCCGGACGCTTTTGGGGACTTTTGGTGCTCTGCCTGCTGGGCAGCGCCATGGTGCTGCCGCTGATCTATGTGGTGTGCAATGCGTTCAAGCCGCTGGATGAGCTGTATGTTTTTCCGCCGCGCTTTTTCGTGCGCAACCCCACCGTCGGGAATTTCCGCGCACTGGCCAACCTGCTCGGAGAGTCCCAGGTGCCAATGATCCGCTATATCTTCAACACGGTATTTGTGACGGCCGTGGCAACGGGACTGCATCTGCTGATTGCTTCCCTGGCGGCCTTTACACTGGAAAAGCGGAAATTTCCCGGCCGGCAGTTGCTGTTTCGGATGGTGGTGCTGGCACTGATGTTCTCCACGGCCATCACCTCGATCCCGAACTACATCATCATGGAGCGCCTCGGCTGGATCGATACCTACTGGTCGCTGATTGTGCCGGCGATTGCCTCTCCGATCGGCCTGTTTCTGATGAAGCAGTTTATGAGCACCGTTCCGGACAGCCTGCTGGAGGCGGCCCGCATCGACGGGGCCTCCGAATGGCAGAGCTTTCTGCGGATTGCCATGCCCTGCGTCAAGCCGGCCTGGCTGACGCTGATTATTTTTTCGTTCCAGAATCTGTGGCCCATCACCGGCGGCACCTACATCTTTTCGGAGGAGCTGAAGCCGCTGAACTACGCTTTGAATCAGATTCTGAGCGGCGGCATCGTGCGGGCCGGTGCCGGGGCGGCGGGAACCCTGTTCATGGTCATTCCGCCGGTGGTCGTGTTCATCGTGTCGCAGAAAAACATTCTGTACACCATGGCTTCGTCGGGCATCAAGGAATAAGAGGTGGCTTTATGAAACGCATGGCGGCTCTGGCGGCCGGAATGATATTGGCAATGGCTCCGCTGTGGAGCGCGGGCGCGGAAAATGCATTTCCGAGCTATGTGTACGATACCCAAGGGGATGCGGTCGGCGCACCGGCCGCCGTCTATCTGGACCGCACCGTCACCGGCACGGAGACGGGCACCTCCCCGTTTTCCTCCCCCGGCGAGGTGATGTATGCCGAAAACGGGCACCTCTATGTGGCGGATACCGGCAATTCCCGCGTGGTGGAGCTGGACGGACAGCTCCGGTGTGTGCGTGTATACGAGGGGGCGACGGCCGAGGGAGAGAGCATCGGCTTTTCGCTTCCCAAGGGGATTTTTGTGCGGGACGGACTGCTGTATGTCTGCGATACCGGGAATCACCGGGTGGTGGTGATGGACGGCGAAGGACGCCTGGTCCGCCTCATCGGCACCCCGGACTCCCCGCTGTTTCAGTCGGATTTTGTGTTCAACCCGCGTCGGATCTTAGTGGATGCCTACGGGCGGATCTTTGTAATCTCCGAGGGCTTCAACCAGGGTGTGATCCAGCTCGACCGGGATGGCGGATTTGTGTCCTTTTACGGGGCCGCCAAGGTGACGGTCTCGGTGACGGAGTATTTTTGGCGATTGATTTCCACCAAGGCCCAGGTGGACCGTACCTATGCCTTTGTGCCGACGGAATATAACGGCATGACCGTGGACAGCAGCAATTTTATCTATGTCACCACCAACGCCTATTCACAAAACGACTATCAGGCCGGGAAAATTACCCCTTTGCGCAAGCTCAATGCGGAGGGCAACGATATTCTGGTGACGGGAGGGACGGTTCGTCCCTACGGAGATACCGCGTTTGTCCAGACCGGCTCCTACCGGGGAGCCTCCAGTCTGGTGGATGTCTGCGCGCTGCCGTATGGGGCCTATGCCGTTCTGGACAGCAACCGCGGCCGCTTCTTTGTCTATAATGCGGGCGGGGAGCTGCTGTTTGAGGGCGGAGGCCCGGGGCAGGTCAACGGCCTGTTTCAGGTGCCGGTTTCCATGACCTACGGAGACGGAGCGCTGTATATTCTGGATTCCTCCAAGGCGACGCTGACGCGGTATGCACTGAACGACTACGGCCGACAGCTTCTGCTGGCGGCAGAGTATCACGAGAAAAACCAATACGATGCCGAGGAGGCGGTGTGGCAGTCCGTTCTGCAGGAAAACCGGTTCAGCCGGATCGCGCTGACCGGCCTCGGTAAGGCGGAATACCGGCGGCAGAATTATGAGCAGGCCATGGAGTATTTCCGCCGCGCGGAGGACACCGCCAATTACTCCAAGGCCTTCCGCAAATACCGGATGCTGTGTATCGAAGCAGGCTTTGCTCCGTTTATGGCGGTGCTGGTGTGCGGTATTGCCGCGCTGGTGCTGCTGCGGAGGCTGTGGAAGCGCAAGGTGCCGCAGCCGCAGCCCGGCTCATTCCGTGCGCAGCTTGGGTATGCACGCCATGCGGCCGTCCACCCCTTCGACGGATTCTGGGATCTGCGCCGTGAGGGCAAGGGCAGCCTGGCGGCGGCGCTGACATGGCTTTCCCTGGCCTCGGTGGCCATTGCCGTATATGCGCGTTACTGCGGCTTCATTTTCCGCACCACCCGCCCCGAGGAGGTCAATGTGCTGCTGGAGCTGCTGAAGCTGTGGGCTCCCGTGCTGCTGTTCTGCGTCTGCAACTGGTGCGTCACCTCCCTGATGGAGGGAGAGGGCTCGTTCCGGGATATTGTGATGGCGGCCGGCTATGCGTCCTTCCCACTGGTGCTGCTGTTTCCGATTGCCACGCTGCTCAGCCGTATCCTGACGCAGGATGAGGGAGATATCTACCGGGTGCTGCTGACGGTGGCCCTGCTGTGGATGCTCGCGCTGCTGGTGTGCGCCAATCGGCAGATTCATAACTATTCCATGTCCAAATCGGTGGCGGTGCTGGGCATCACCGTGGCGGTCATGGCGTTCGTGGTATTTTTGCTGGTACTCGTGTTTGCCTTTGCCGGGCAGATAGCCGCGTTTGTATCGGATATTTATACCGAAATCTCATTGCGGATGTGAAGCGGAAAGGAGTGACCGGAAGATGACAGCCTTTCTGAAGCGTACCGTGAGCGGGCTGACGGCTCTTTGCCTGTGTGCGGCGCTCTGTGCGGGATGCGCCGGGACGACAACTCCCGGGACGGCGGAGATTGACTATATTGTCCACGGAACCGCCGAAAACGATGTGAGCCGGACGGAATACCGGAGGATGGCGGAAAATGCGGAGCTGGCGCTGTATGTCAATCCGGATACGACGGCCTTTCGTGTGGAGGTCAAGGAGGATGGATACGTCTGGTCTTCCTCCGATGCGGAGGAGCCGGAGCTGTTTTCACTCTCCTTTCAGGCGGCGGACGGAACGCTGCGCTCCTTTTCGGCCTATGCGGATGCCGTAAAAAACGGGCAGTACCGCATTCGGACCATCGAAAACGGAGTCTGTGTGACCTATTCCCTCGGCAATGTGCGCCGTAAGCTGTATAATCCGCCCGTTGTGGCGGCCGCGCGCTATGAGGTGCTCCTCGGCCGCTCCGACGCGGCGGGTCAGCGTCTGCTGAAAACCCTGTATTATGCGGTGGACTGGGATACCCTGACCGCCGCCAAGCGGGCCGATCTCTCCGGGCAGTATCCGGGGGCGGTCGGGCATGCGGTGTATCTGCTGCGCAATACCTCGCTGCCGGCGACGCAGCAGCAGGCGCTGCACGATGCGCTTGTGGCGGCGGGCTACACCGAGGAGCAATACTCGGAGGATCTGGCGCTGTCCGGCGGAGAGACGCGGGATACCGAGCCGAAAATCAACGTGTCGCTCTATCTGACCCTGGACGGCGCCTCCCTGCAGGCGGAGGTCCCGCTGTCGGAAATGCAGTATGACCGCTCGCTGATGATCCCGGATACTCTCGAGCTTCTCACGAACTTCGGGCGTCCGAAGGAGGGGGAGACCGGCTATTTTCTGCTGCCGGACGGCTCCGGCTCGCTGATGGAGTTTTACAACGGCAAGGACGGCCTGAACGATTACCGGGTGCCGATTTACGGGGAGGATCTGACGGTCGGACAGTCGGAAAAAACGCGGGATGAGGTTCCCGCCGTGTTCCCCGTGTTCGGCTGTGTCCGCGGCGACCACGCCTTCTTTACGGAGCTCTCCGAGGGAGAGGCGCTGGCATATGTACACGCCATGCCCGGAGGCAGCCGCCAGCGCCCGGCGGTGTTTGCGGAATACGGCATCCACCGGAAGGCGCAGGTGGAGACCATCACCAACGCCTCGGCCAATACGGCACCGGAATACTACGCCCTCTATCAGGACACCGCCTATGCGGGCAGCATCCGGCAGAGCTATTCCTTCCTGAGCGGGGAGGAGGCCGGCTATGTCGGTATGGCGCGGCTGTACCGGCAGCAACTGTTCGGTGACCGGGAGGCCTCCGCGGCGGCCGAGCGTCCGCTGTTCCTCAATGTCATCGGTGCGGTGGAGACCAGGCACAACGTACTCGGAATTTCCTATACGACACAGACGGCGCTCTCGACCTGCGCGGGGATAGAGGCCATGTGCGGCGCACTGCGGGAGGAGGGGATTTCTCCCGTCCTGCGGCTGAAGGGCCTGTGGAACGGCGGAGTGCATCAACAGCTGCTGCGCCGCCTGAAGGCGGAGCGCGGAGTCGGCACGGAGCAGGAGCTGGAGACTCTGTACCGCACGCTGTCCGCACAGGGGATTGCCGTGTATCCGGATACGGAGCTGCAGCTTGTGTATGCGGGCGGGCTGGGAAGCGGCCTGAGCCGCCGCACGGATGCGGCCTGGCTTTTGGAAAAATCGCCGGCGAAGCTCTACCCCTTCGATCCGGCCCTGTTCCGGCAGGACACGGACAAACGGCCGTATTACGCCGTCAATATGACCGCGGTCGGCCGTCAGGCGGCTGCGGTGCAGGCGCTGTGGAAGGATAGGGGGTGGGGCCGTCTGTCGGTCGGCAGTATCGGCTCGGCGCTGTACGGGGATTACCATCCCGGAGCGACCGAGGACCGCCAGACGGTGCTGAACCGTCAAAAGGAGCTGCTGCGGGAGCTCGGGGAGCAGATTCCGGGGCTTATGCTTTCGGGCGGAACGGCGGCGCTGCTGCCGTATGCAGAGAGCGTGCTGGAGCTGCCGCTTTCGTCGGCCGGATACGATATCACCGATCGCTCGGTGCCGTTTACGGCGATGGTGCTGTCGGGGTATGTGACCTATACGGGGCCGGATCTGAGCGTATCCTGCACCGGAGACCGGGACTGGCTGATCTTGCTGGAGACCGGTGCCGCTCCCTATTACACCGTCTGCACCGAGGATACCGAGGTGCTGATGAACAGCGAATTCTCCGACTGGTACGCCATTGAATATGCGGCCGCCCGGGAACGGATCACGGAGACCTGCCGCAGGCTGTCGGCCGTGGGCGGAGACCTGTTCGGCCGGCGGATCACGGACCATTTTGAGCTGCAGCCGCAGGTGAACTGTACGGTGTTTGAGGACGGCAGCGCCGTCATCGTGAATTACTCCGGGGCCGAGGTGCTCTATGCCGGACAGACGGTGGCGGCTCACAGCGCCGTGCGGTGCACGGCGGATGCAGTAACGGGAGGGGATGCCTCATGAAAAGCAGAATACGGAGGCTCAGCTATCAGGGGCGGAGACGGCGGCAGGGAATGCTGTTTGTACTGCCGCTCATGATCGGACTGCTTCTGTTCGGCGTGATCCCGCTGATCCGCGCGCTGGTGTTCAGCTTCTGCGAGCTGAAGGTGACCGCGGACGGCTACACGCTGAGCTTTGTGGGCGGGTCGAATTATTACCGCATTTTTGCCGTGGATCCGAACTACCGGCGGTATCTGCTGGAATGGCTGAAGAATATGGCGCTGAATCTGCCGATCACCATTATTTTCTCGTTCTTTGTCGCCAGTCTGCTCAATACCCGCTTTGTCGGGAGAACCGCGGCCCGCATGATCCTGTTTTTGCCGATTATCTTCTCCTCTGGTATTGTCCAGAGCCTGATGCAGAACGACCTGATGTCCTCCGTGCTGTCGTCCTCCTCCTCGGGAGGCGTAGTCGGAGAGAGACAGGGATTGGCTACGGCCTTTGTCAGTCTGATGAACCAAATCCAGCTGAACAACCGGCTGGTGCAGTTCGTGGTGGATGCGGTCAACCGCGTTTCGGAGATTACCAATATGGCGGCGGTGCCCATCATCATCTTTCTGGCCGGCCTGCAGACCATCAGCCCTTCGGTGTTTGAGGCGGCGCATGTGGAGGGGGCCACGCCGTGGGAGTCCTTCTGGAAGATCAGCCTTCCGATCGTCAGCCCGCAGATTCTGGTCTGCCTCGTGTACTGCATCATCAACAGTGCGACGGATGTCAGCAGCCGCGTTATCCGCACACTGCACGATGCCATGTTTGACAAGCTCCAGATGGGGGAGGGAACGGCGATGGCGTTTTCCTATATGCTGCTGTCCATGCTGTTCCTGGTGCTGGTATACCGCGTGGTCTCCCGTTTCGTATTCTATCAGGATCGCTGAGGAGGGTGGTGTCCATGATTTCACGGTATACCGTTCGGAAGAAAAGCCGGGCCCTGCTGGTCGGGGCGCTGCGTCTGCTCTTTCTGATCGGACTTTGCTTTATCATTCTGTACCCGCTGTTCAAGGAGGTCACCTCCGCCTTTATGGGGCTGTCGGATGTCTACAACAGCAGTGTCAAATACATCCCGACCTCCCTGACGCTGACCAATTTCTATAACGCATGGGATATGCTGCACTATCCGGTGTCGCTGTATAAGACCCTCGGCACGGTGGTGCTGGTGTCGCTGGTACATATGGTGTCCTCCACACTGGTGGCCTACGGCTTTGCCCGCTATGAGTTCCGCATGAAGAACTTGCTGTTTGCCCTGATGCTGTTCTTCATGGTGGTGCCGCCGGATGTGCTGCTTGTGCCGTATTTTCTGGAATTCCGGCAGCTTCAGCTCATCGATACCCCGTGGCCGTTTGTGCTGCTCGGAGCGACGTGCATGGGCCTGAAAAACGGAATTTACGTATTCATGCTGCGGCAGTATTTCCGCGGCATTCCGAAGGAACTGGAGGAGGCAGCCTATGTTGACGGGGCCGGAACCCTGAAAACCCTGGTGCGCGTGATTCTGCCGGGGGCCTCCTCCATGCTGCTGACGGTGTTTTTGTTCTCCTTTGTGTGGCAGTGGCTGGACGCCACCTATACGCCGGTGTTCTGCTCCAATTCGGAGCTGGTGCCGGTACTGATCGGTACGCTGGAATCCCCGCTCAACCACATCAGCCTGAGCGGTACGGGGAGTCAGCTGATGACGGCGAGCCTGGTGCGCAACGCCGGTATTGTACTTGCTATTTTCCCGCTGGTGATTTTGTACGCCTTTGTGCAGAAGTATTTTGTACAGAGCGTGGAGCGCAGCGGGTTGGTAGGATAAATTTTTGAAACAGGAGAGGATGCAGATGAAAAGATGGTTGCCAGGAATGCTGGCGCTGCTGCTGACGGTGTGCCTGCTGTGCGGATGCGACACGGGCAAGCCCTCCTCCGGCAGCTCAACGGTCTCGGCAGCTCCCGGACAAAGCGGCAGCTCGGGAAGCACAACCTCGGGGTCTGCGGCGGCGGAACGCCCCGGCCCCGACACGCAGAACATTCCGTCGCAGGAGTTTCTGGAGTCGCTCAGGGGCACGAAGATGACCTGGACCTACGGGTATGCGATCGAGGAACGCGGCGCCAGCGTGGGCGCGGATGCCAAGTACGATGCCATTGACCGCGTGATGGAAAAGTACGGAGTGGAGATCAACATGAAGGGCTCCGGCTCCAACTACAGCACGGTCATGGTGTCCACCGTGCTGGCGGGCAAGGCCATGGGCGACGTGATGGCGGTCGGGGATCTGGCGTTTGCCGGCTGGTACAAAGCGGGTGTGCTCAAGGATCTGACGGCGGCGGCGCAGAAGGCGGGCGTGGACTTCAAAAGCCCGGTGTACAGTCAGATGCACACCAAGTATTTCAACATCAACGGCCAGCAGGTCGGCTTCAACTTCGGCGGTACCTTCGGCGCGAGCATCTATTACAACAAGCGCCTGCTGCAGGAAAAGGGCCTGGAAATGCCGCACGATCTGCTGGCCAAGGGCGAGTGGACGTTTGCCAAGATGTCGGAATACGCGCAGCTTCTGACCGAGCGCCGCAGCGACGGTACGGTGACCACCTGGGGCTTCGGCTCCTGGGCCGAGTACAGCCTGCTGCAGCAGGCGGTCATTGCCAACGGCGGCCGCGTGGTCTCGGTGGCGGAGGACGGCTCGCTGCAGGTGGATCTCTCCAGCGCACAGGCGCAGGAGGCACTGCAGTGGATGTACGATCTGTGCGCGGTGAGCAAGACGGCCAATGCGACCGCAGAGGGCTCGTGGGAAAAGAAGATGCACGATTTCGTCAACGGGAAGTATGCTCTGTTCCTCGGGACGGGCAATACGCTCAGCTTTACCTATTCCGACGGAATGAAGGATGAGTTCGGCATGATCACCTTCCCGGTCGGTCCGTCCAACACGACGGGAGAGACCGACTGCGTGACGGGAATCGAGGCCTTCTTCATGCCGCCGACGGTGAGCGACGACGATGCGGCCAAGTACCTGTTCCTCCTGGAGGCCGTGCAGCGTGAGCTGAACGCCGCGCAGACACCGGAGGACGAATTCTACAATGTGGTCGGCTATAAAATCGCGGATCAGCAGTCGTATGACCAGATGTATCAGCGGTATTACAGCGATAAGATTCTCGAAATCAGCAACATGTCCGGTACCCTGTGGTCGGATCCCGGTGTCTCAACCATCGCCTACGAGATCATCAGCGGTATTTCCACGCCCGGTGCGGCTATCAGCAAGTATGAAACCTCAATGAAATCGGTGCTGATGGATCTGTGGAGCGGCATGCGCATCACCGGATAATTCTGAAACGGAAAGAGGGAGAGCTTTTATGAGTATGAAAAAGACGGCGGCCCTGCTGCTGGCGCTTTGCCTGATGCTGCTGCCGGTGTTCGGCGTGTCGGCGGAGGGGCAGGAGGCCTGCCTGCTGAGCGACTGTGAGCGGTTTGCGGAGGATACGGATACCCTGTTTGAGTGGGGTCTGTTCAACAATGACGATCAGCTCGGAGAGCTGCATCTCGACACGAGCAGCGCCCTGCAGGGACAGAACAGCATGCGCTTTGACTATGATGTCTGGGGCGCGGGCGGCGGCTGGACGCGCTGCATTTTCTTCCCGGATCTTCAGTCCATGACGGTCGGTGACGGCCTGAAATTCAGTGCCAAGGCCACCGGCAATATCAAGATGTACGTGGTCATCAGCATTGACTGGAATGCCAAATGGATTCCGGTGACGCTGACGCCGGAGGCCAGAGAGTATACAATCATCTGGGATGAGGCGGAGGAGATGAAGGGCACGGCCCCGTATTCCGCCAAGGGAGCCACCGTCATCAATTCGCTCAGCTTCCTTATCTATGATCCGTGCTATACCGAGGCGCACGGCTATGCGCAGTTCCCGACCATCCAGACCAAGGGCTCCATCTGGCTCGATGACCTGTACACCTTTGTCGGAGAGGATACCACCGATACCGACGGCAAGGTGTTTACGGCCCCGAAGCCGACCCGCCCGGAGCTGACGACTACGACGACATCCCGGACGACGGCGACCAAGCCCGGCGCCACCACCGCGAGCGAGGTGCAGGGCGGGACCACGACGAGCGGCCCGTCCGGCAGTCAGACGACGGCGGGCAGCACGACCGCGAAGGGCTCTGCGGCCACCACGACCACCCCTGCCAATGCCACCACGGCCGGCAGTGAGGCCGAATCGGGCGGCGTGAGTGTCTGGCTGATTATCGTGATTGCTGTGGCGGTGCTTGCGGCCGGCGGCGCGGCGGTATTCTTTGTGCTGCGCAGGAAAAAGCAGGCCTGAGGTGGAGGATAAGCGATGGGAGGTGGTCGGAAGGAACCTGAACCCGGAGACCCCGAATACAATCATCACAAAAACAGGAGGATGACCCATGAAAATCAGACGATGGATTTCTCTGCTGGCGGTATCCGTGCTTTGTGTGGGGATGCTGGCGGCAGGACAGACGGCGCTCGGAGAAGCGCTGACCAAAACCATTACCGGCTTTGAAGACGGAGAAGCGACCTTTGATGCGTCGAGTCAGTACAATGTCAATGCCTCGGCTACTATTGAAAACCGCGGAGAAGCTGCGGGTAAGTGGCAGAAGCTGCACTATCAACTGGATGCAACGGCTGCATGGGCAGAGCAGAAGTACGGACTTGACGGCTTCGGAATGGTTGACGGTACCGGCTGCCGCTATCTGTCCTTTTATGCGAAAGCGGATACCGAGGTAACTGTACGGGTGTATTTGTCGTCCAACTATGTTGCCGATTACCGGGAAGTAAAGGTGAAAGATGAAGGTTGGTACAGCATGCCGCTGACCCTGTGGTCAGACAGCCTCGAAAACTTTAAGCCCGACAAGGTACACTATATGCAGTTCCTATTCCGTGCGGACGCGGGTGAAGGTCAGACGGTAACGGGCGATCTGTATGTGGATGATCTCTGCCTGACCGAGGAGGACAAATCGATTCCCGAAACGCCCGTACAGCCGGAGGATCCGAAGGATCCGCCGAAGGACATGAGCCCCGAAAAGACCCGTATCACCGGCTTTGAGGACGGTCAGTGGCAGTTTGACGGCTCGGATCAGTACAACACGAACGCGGTCACGGAGATTGTGGACGGCGGTCTGGACGGCAGCAAGTGGCAGAAGCTGCACTATCAGCAGGGCGGTCTGCATCAGAAGTACATCATGGGCGAATTTACCCCGATCGATGCGTCCAAGTGCCGGTACATCACGTTCTATGCCAAGGCGGACCAGGAGGTCACCTTCCGCATTTATCTGCAGGCCGACTGGAAGGGCGGCCACGCCAAGGTGACGGTGAAGGACGAGGGCTGGTACAGCGTGCCGCTGTCGGAGTGGACCACGAAGGTCAAGAACTTTGATACGTCGAAGATTCATTTCCTGCAGTTCCATTTCAACGGCTTCTTCGAGGGCGAGGGCAACCTGTATGTGGATGGCCTCTGCCTGACCGAGGGCGACTACAGCAAGGGCGAATTCGATACGGCCGGAGAGCCCGGGACTCCCGAGAACCCGGAAAAGCCGGAGAATCCCGAGGATCCGAAGAATCCCGAGAATCCGGAAAAGCCGGAATCCCCGGATGCCGGCGAGGCCCGCTCCGCGGTGCTGCCGCTGGCGGCGCTGGCGGCCGGAGCCGTGCTGGTGACGGTCGGCATCCGTCGGAAGAACAAACGCTGAACCGCAGCGACAGAATAAAACAAACTCCGCTTATCCTCCAAGGGCGGGAGGCGTCGGGGCTTAACCGGCGCTTCCCGCCGCCGGAGCGGAATGGGAGAGCAAAGGGGCAAAACGGAGCAGCGCTTGCGCCTGTGCCGTCCTATTCCGTACAAGGAGACAGCGAAAGGAAGGTTATATCATGAAGCAACGAATTTTGGCTTGGGCGGCGGCCGCGGCGCTGCTGCTCGGACTGTGCGGCTGCCATACGGAGCCGGCCGGCTCCGATGGCAGCTCGGGCACTTCAGACTCCTCAGCGTCGGGTACCCCGACATCCGGCTCTCAGCCGGACAGCACCCCTGAGCTGCCGCCGGAGGGCTCCATCGATCTGTCAGGCATTGAGCGCGTGACGACGGCGGAGCTCCCGCAGACGGATATGCGCACTGCCATGACCGCGGTACGTCAGCGCGACACGGCCGACAATACCCGCATGGTCATCAACACACAAAACCCGCTGTTTACCTTTTTTGCGGGGCTGTCCGGGGAGTCGTATGCCAACTTCCCGTCGATCGGAGACATGAAGCGGATGTGGGAGGCCATTCCGGAGGATATCCGGGCCTTTTCCGCCGTGATTATGGGCTACAACTGCCTCGAATTCGACCGCGATGACCGCGCCAGCATTTATGCGCAGGCCGATGCCTATCTGACGGAGCTCGACAAGACGGACATCAAGGTGATCTGGGCGGTGGAGATGTGGGATACCTATCAGACGCCGGAGCGCTGGACGGTGGAGGAGCTGTCCTCGATGCTGCGCCGTCATCCCTCGCTCGTCGGCCTGGAGCACGGCGAGCAGAGCTGCATGGGTGTGGATCCCGAGGAGATCGAGCGGATGAAGATCACACTCCGGGCCTGTCAGGAAAACAACGCACTGTTCTTCTGGCACGAGATGGAGTATAAGTTCTCCACCACCACGATTTACCGGTTTATGGAGGATCGGGAGCTGTATGACCTGATGCGCTCCTACGCGCATAACGTGGTGATTATCGATAAGCACAACGGACAGGGCCGCCATTTCTCGTCGCAGAGCTGTACCTTCGGTGCCTGGCTGGAGGGACTGTGCGACAACTGGGGCACCAATCCGGAGAGCTGGCTGTTCTGGGAGGAGGGCATCCGCGGCTACGACGATCCGGGCGAGGGAATCCGGACGGTGACGGGCGGCGATTTCCTCTATCCGTGCTCGCTGTGGGGCATCGATACGGTGGCCGACCTGATTGGCGGGGCCACAGTCTTTTCCTTTGAAACCTCGGCCGCCGTGTATCATACGGTGACCAATTCTGCCGGGGAATACGAGGTGGAATGGGTGACGGCATGGGATGAGATTCTCTGCCCGCTGTACCGCCGCATCCTGGCGGAGAACGTCATCCCGACGCGGGAGGAGGTCCGGCAGCAGGTGCATGCGGCCTATCAGGTGACGGATCTCGAGGCCCCGGAGATCACCGGCATCGAGGCCTCGCTGCTGATGGATCTGTACGGCGGCACCTCGGCCTACATCCGCGCCTATGAGAGCATGGGCGTCAGCAAAAAGTGGATTCCCATCTCCGGCCGCTATTACATCATCCCGTTCCTCAGCAAGTATGCCGATGCGGCGGCCGTGCTGCCGGGCGCGGAGATTCTCACGGCGGAAAACTACGAATCCCGTATCGGCACGCCGGAGGCGAAGCAGGAGCTGTTTCGCAGTCTCTACCCCGAGACCTATCGGGGCGATGCCGTGGTGTTCCATGAAAAGGGACTCTGGTATCTGTTCAACAGCAGCGAGTTCTTTACCGGCACGGAAACGGCGGAGCTGACGCTGGAAAACGGGCGGCGGCTGTATACCTCCATGCGGGAGAATACGCTCGGAATCGTGGAGGTCTCCGACCGGACGGTGGAGATCGAGCTGACCAACTACCGTTATGACATCCGTAAATATTTCGATAAGAAGGAACGCATCGAGGTGTTCCTGCAGGAGCTCTGGAACGGCGGCAAGCGCGACAATCCGGAGGATTTCCGCGAGACGGTCTATGTGCTCTCCGGCTATACGTCCGAGCCGACGGTGAGCATTACGGGCAGCAACCACGCACAGGCGGGCACTGACTATAACGCTGAGACGGGGACGCTGACCGTGAAGGTCATCAGCAACGGCGTGGTGCGGATTACGGTGACGGAATAAGGGGGAAAACGGCGATGAAGTACACGGCAGAGGCAAAGGAACTGAAGTTTGACGGCCGCTGGTGCATACGGGAGGGGCAGGCCGTGACAGCGGTGCCCGGCTCGCGCTTTGAGGTGACGGCGCGCGGAGACTGTGTGGTGTTTGAATTCGACATGGGCGGCAACGAGATGCCGTTCCCGCATGTCTGGATCGGTGTGGACGATGTCAAGGTGGAGGCGGAGCTGACGGCACGGATGCGGGTCGAGCTGCCGGAGGACGGCGCTCCCCATCGGGTGCGGGTGATTCTCAAGAACTGTCAGGAGCGCCTGCCGCGCTGGAAGCAGCCGCTGTGCGGCAAGGTGACGCTGCGGGCGGTGTATGCCCGTGAGCTGCTGCCGCAGGAGCCGGATCTGCGGCCGCGGATTCTGTTCGTCGGGGACTCCATCACCGAGGGAATCATGACCGGCGAGGATATCCCCGAGGCGGATACGGGAGAATGCATGACCTCGGATGCCGACGCCACCTATGCCGCCCATTTGGTGCGGATGCTGCAGGTGCGCGGCTCCTACATGGGCTACGGCGGCGGGGGAGTGACCCTGGAGGCCATCGGCGGAGTACCGTTCGCGGCCGACGCCTATCCCTATGTGTTCGAGGGTGAGCCTGCGACGGAGGTGCCGGATGTGGTGTCGATCAATCTCGGCACCAATGACTGGGGTGCATCGCGCGAGACCTTCGTGATGCAGTACCGGCGCCTGCTGGAGGTCATTCGTCAGACGCATCCGCAGGCCAAAATCCTGTGTATTGTACCGTTTATCGGCTGCCGCAAGGAGGAGATTCACGAGGTGGCCGCGGCCTTTTCCGCAGAGCACGGGACTCCGGTCACCGTCGTGGATACGGACGGATGGCTTCCCCGTGAGCCGCTGCATCCGCTGCGGGCCGGCCACCGGACGGCGGCCGAAAAGCTGCTGCCGTATTTTCAGAAGCTGCTGCAGGAGGAATCGTGATGAATACCTTGCCGTTTGACCGCTTTGGAGTAATGCTGGACTGCTCGCGCAACGCGGTCCGAAGCCTTCCGACCCTGAAAAAGATGGTGGATCTGCTGCAGGCGATGGGCTATAACACGCTGATGCTCTATATGGAGGATACCTTCGAGGTGATGCATCAGCCGTATTTCGGGTATCTGCGCGGGCGCTACAGCATCGCGGAGCTGCAGGAGATCGACCGGTATGCCCGGGAGCGCGGGATGGAGGTCATCCCCTGTATCCAGACGCTGGCGCACATCAACGCCATCACGCGGTGGGATTGCTATTATCAGATGATCGACTGCGAGGATATCCTGCTGATCGACGACGAGCGCACCTACCGCCTGATCGACGATATGATGGCTTCGTTGGCCGAGGCCTTTTCCGGGCGGCTGATCAATGTCGGGATGGACGAGGCCTATCTGTTCGGACTCGGCAAATACAGGGAGGAGCACGGCGACCCGGATCGGTTTGCCCTGTTCTCCCGCCATGTACGGCGGGTGGCGGAGATTGCCCGCAAGTACGGCTTCTCCCCGATGATGTGGAGCGATATGTATTACCGCTGCATTCAGGGAACCTATATCGGACATACGGCCATCCCCGAGCATGTCCGCGAGGCGGTGCCGGAGAATATGTCGCTGGTGTACTGGGATTACTATTCCTCCGACCGGGAGCGGTACCGCCGTATGATTGCATCACACCGGGAATTCGGCCGGCCGCTGTGGTTTGCGGGCGGGGCCTGGACGTGGAACGGAGAGGTGCCGGATAACCGTTTTGCCATGCGCTCGCTTGAGGCGGGACTGACGGAATGCATACAGGCCGGAATCCGTCAGGCATTTGTGACGCTGTGGGGCGATAACGGCGGAGAGTGCTCCTGCTTTGCGGCGCTGCCCGCGCTGTGGCATGCCGCCGAGCTGGCCCGCGGAAATACCGATTCCGCAGAGAGCGCACGGCGCTTTGAGGAGATCGTGGGCATGTCCTATGAGGACTTTCTGGAGATGGACCTGCCCGAGGCTCCCGGCAAGCGGGAGGACGGACCGCGCAATCCGGAGAAGTATATGCTGTATAACGACTGCTTTTCCGGTATCTACGATTCCACGGCGGTGCCGGAGCAGGCGGCTGCTTACGGGAGAGAGGCCGCCCGGCTCGAGCCGCTGCGGAAGCACGGGACATGGGGCTATCTGTTTGAATCGCATTATCGGCTGTGCCGGGTGATGGAGCTGAAATACAGCCTGGGGCTCCGGACGCGTGCGGTGTATGCAGCGGGCGACCGTGAGGCGATGCGCAGCCTGACGGCGGAATACCGCGAGCTTTCGGCGCGCCTCCGGGCCTATTATGAGGCATTTCGCCGCCAGTGGATGGAGGAAAACAAGCCCTACGGCTTCGATGTGCAGGATATCCGCCTCGGCGGGCTGATGTGCCGTGTGCAGCACTGTACCGAACGCCTGCAGGCGTGGGCCGACGGGGATGCGGAGAGCATTGCCGAGCTGGAGGAGCCGCTGCTCGACGCACAGGAGAATCCCGCCGGGTTTACGCAAAAGCCGCTGCTGCATAATAACTGGAGCCGCACGGCGACGGCGTGTGTGCTGTAAGCCGGCCCGGGCACAGAACAACAGGAGGCCCTCGGTGTTTTGCCGAGGGCCTTCGTCCGCCTCCGGGGCCGCCCGTCTGCGGAATCCGGGGCGGCGGGACTTGATTTTTCCGGGGAACCATGCTATACTCACAATATACCTTTTTGGCCCGGAAAAACACCGGCGAAAAGCTTGTATGTCAAGGAGGAGATGCAGTATGAAGGAAGTCAAATCCCCGAAAAAACCGCTGATTTATTATTACGGGATGGCACTGCTCGTGGTGCTCCTGTTCAATATGGTGGTTTCACCGCTGCTGATGCGCAGCCGCGTTTCGGAGGTGGACTACGGAACCTTTATGAAGATGATCGAGGAGAAAAACATCG
>URYX01000020.1 GCA_900552225.1 uncultured Oscillospiraceae bacterium
TCTTCCTGGGGTTCGCCGCCGGCGTGATGATCGCCGCCAGCTTCTGGTCGCTGCTGCAGCCCGCTATCGAACAGGCGGAGCAGCAGGGCAGTCTGCCGGCCTGGCTTATCGCCACCGGCGGCTTTCTCTGCGGGGCCGTTTTCCTCTGGGCCTCCGACAGGGCCGTGACCTACGCCCGCACAAGGCAGGGCGGCGATTCTGCCCCATCCGACGGCCTCAACCGCATGATTTTACTGATCCTGTCCATCACGCTGCACAACATTCCCGAGGGCATGGCCGTCGGCGTGGCGTTCGGAGCACTGCACGGCGAAAGCTCGCCGGAGGCCCTGATGGGGGCCGTCACGATTGCCGTCGGCATCGGGCTGCAGAATTTCCCGGAGGGGGCCGCCGTGTCGCTGCCGCTGCGGAGGGAGGGCTGCTCCCGGCTGCGCAGCTTTCTGATCGGGCAGGCCTCCGGCCTTGTGGAGCCGATTGCCGGTGTCCTCGGTGCGCTGCTGGTGGTCTACGTCACACCGCTGCTGCCGTTTGTGCTGTCCTTCGCCGCCGGAGCCATGATTTTAGTGGCAGTACACGAGCTGATTCCGGAATGCCAGCAAAATCAGCAGCAGGAGCCGTATGCGGCCACCATGGGGATTGTCGGCGGCTTTTCGCTGATGATGCTGCTGGATGTCGCGCTGGGATAATTTCCGCGCCCGGCGTTCTGCCTTTCGGCGGAAAACGCACTTGTATTTTTCTGTCAAGTGTGCTATACTATGTCCCGCAACCGTGGGGCGCGCCGCGCCCCGAAAACAGCCGGAGAGGCCCGCCGCAGGACCTTTCCCGGGGAGGATTACGATGACACAAGAGGAAATCCGCGCCATCGCGGAACAGTTTTGCCTGGAAGGAACCTGGCAGGAGGCTCGTGAGCTGACCTCCGGCAACATCAACGCCACCTATCGTCTGACCTACGCACTGCCGGGCGGCACCCGCCGCTATGTGCTGCAGCGCATCAACACGGCGACCTTCCGCGACCCGGAGGGGCTGATGCGCAATGTACAGCTCGTCACCGGACATATTGCCGCGGCGATGGACCGGCTGGGCATCGACAAGGACCGCCGGATTCTCACCTTTGTCCCCGCCCGCAACGGTACGCTGCTGTACCGCGATGCACAGGGCGGCGTCTGGCGCGTCTGCCTCTTTATTGAGAACGCCACCGCCTACGAATGCCTGGAGGATCCCCGGCTGTTCTATGAGGTGGGGCGCGGATTCGGTGAATTTCAGCGGTTTTTAGCGGATTTTCCCGCCGGGGAGCTGACCGAGACCATCCCGGATTTCCACAATACGCAAAAGCGTTACCGCGACTTTCTGACTGCGGTCGAGGAGGACCGGGCCGGGCGCGCGGCCTCCGTGGCACAGGAAATTGCCTTTCTGCGGGAGAGGGAAAAGCCCATGGGGCAGATCGTGGATCTGCTGCACGACGGCACCCTGCCGCTGCGCGTAACCCACAACGACGCCAAGCTGAGCAATGTCATGGTGGATAACGCCACCGGAAAGGCCATCTGCGTCATCGACCTCGACACGGTCATGCCGGGAGCCTCCCTGTACGATTACGGCGATGCCATCCGCTCGGGGGCCTGCACGGCGGCCGAGGATGAGCCGGATCTCGATAAGGTGTCGCTCGACCTCTCCCTGTTCCGGCGCTTCACGGACGGCTTCGTCTCCGAGACGGCGGGAACGCTGACACCGGAGGAGCTGCACCGGCTGCCGCTCGGCGCGGCGGTGATCGTCTGCGAGCAGGCGATGCGCTTCCTTACCGATTATCTGAACGGCGACACCTATTATAAGACCCTGTATCCGGAGCACAATCTGGTGCGCACCCATGCACAGATGAAGCTGCTGACCGAGATCGAGGCGCACTACGACGAAATGACGGCGTATACGGCGGCTTTGGCCGACCGGAGCTGGTAAACGGCCTTATAAACCATAAAAATTCAAAAAAGTGCACGGCGTGCCTATGGCGCGCCGTGCACTTTTTTGCCAAATATTCTGAAATACGCTCCGCGAAATATAAGAAATGTACCAAGCATTTGTACAGGCTTTCGGTACACTGGTAGAAGATAAGGAAATTCAGACAGACCGGAAGGCGTCCGCGGAAAAATGCCCGCAGCGGCAGAGCCCCGTATCCTCCGGTAGATGTCGGTCGGGAATTCCTTATACAAGAAGAACGCGGCGGCCGGCCTGCGGAGAAGGGCGGAAACTCCATGCAAAACAACAGCGAAGCCAAATGGCGATTGACCTTTTCGGATGAATTTGACCGGGCGGAAATCGACGGAAACCGATGGTATTACCCGTATGCACCGTATCATATCGGTGAGGACTGCTTTGCCTATTGCTGTGATAACCTGTCCGTCGAGGACGGCTGCCTTGTCATCCGTGCCACGCGCAATCCCATTGAGGTCAACGGAAAAGAGCTTTCCTACCGAGCCGCCGCCCTGAAAACCATGCACCGCTTCGCACAGCGGTACGGTCGCTTCGAGGCCCGCATCTCCTTTGACGACAAGGATGGCATCATTCCGGCCTTTTGGCTGATGCCCCGTCAGGTTCCGCAGCTCGAGCAGAACTTTCTCGGAATCGGCGGGTATGGGGCCGAGGTGGATATTATGGAGCATATTTACGCCTGGCGCGACTCCACCTCTCATAACGTCCATTGGGGCGGCTACGGCGAGGAGCATATCAACGCGGGAGGACTGTTCCCCGCACTGCAGGAGCCGTGGGGGTGGCACACCTATGCGCTCGAATGGGACGAGGAGGGATACCGCTTCTTCGTGGACGGCGCACTGACGGGGGAATATACCGGCGGCGTTGCCTCTGCGCCGGAATATGTGCTGCTCAGCATGGCGATCGGCGGATGGGGCGGCACGCCGCAGGATGACGAGCTGCCGGCCTGCATGCGGGTGGACTGGATCCGGGTCTACGAAAAGGCCTGACGCTCCGTATCGGTTCTTACAAAAAATATTATATTCAGACATCCGAATATAAGAAATATACCAAGCCTTTGCCGGCGTATCTCGATACAATATACATGGGAATCTTAGGAGACGGGCGGCTTTTTCGGTGCAAAACGCAGTAAACGGAGCCCTCCGTGTGCTGTGCGATGTACAAAATCCCCGGCTCCTCGATAGGAAAAAGGAGGAAACAGGTATGAAGATCAGCAAATCCCTTCTGTCCGTCGTACTGTCGGTTTGCCTGCTCCTGTCCTGTACCGTATTTTTGGCACAGGCGGAATTCGCCACGGGATCGGGCACCATGCCGGAGGACATCCAGACCACGGTATGGTACGATTTTGAGGACGGACTCAAGGACTGGGAATCCAGCAACACGGAGTTGGCCTCGGTCACACTGAGCGAGGAGCACCGCTATGGTGATTCCGGGCAGAGTCTGAAGCTCAGCTGGAATACAAGCGGTGAGGTATATCCGTGGGCCCGGTGCTCCGGCTTACAGTCGGTGACCGGAGACGGATTCGTGCTGTGGGCCTACGCCGATGTTGAGTGTACCGCCAACATCCGCCTCTACAAGGTCAACGACGGCTGGGAGGATGTCAACCACGTTCCGGTCAAGCTGACGGCCGGCGAGCACATCATCCGCATCCCGTGGTCGGACATTGTCAGGGCCGGACAGAGTTTTACGCAGGTCGGCTATGCATGGGGCGTTGAGGTGCTGTGTCCGAGCGAAGTGGGCAGCCTCTACATCGACCAGGTCGGCACCTACAGGAACAATCAGCCCTATACCCCGAGCACCAAGGAGCTGCCGAAGCGCACGAACGTGCTGTACAATTTTGAGGGCAGCATCGCCGGCTGGTCCGTTGAAAACGGGGCCGGAAGCGTAGTGGCGAGCGGTGAGCGCGGCTACGGCCTGTCCGGCCACAGCCTGCAGTTCAGCTGGACGGAGACGGGGTATGTGTATCCGTGGGCCAAGTGTACGGATTTTGTCGATGTCACCGGAAGCGGACTCGCATTCTGGGCGTATCTCGATTCCGCACAGAAGCAGACCGTTAACTTCCGTGTGAGCCGCTGGGACGGGGATAAGGTCACCTATGCCTTCGAGTTGGAGCCGGGTGAGCATATCGTCACCATTCCTTGGTCGGCTTTGAAGGACGATTCGACCAAGGAGCCGGTAACAAACATGACGCGGTTCGGCAGCTGGGGCTTTGAGCTGCTGGCACCGGGAGCCGCCGGCTCGCTGTATGTCGATCAGCTCGGCACCTATCAGGATAAGCTGCCGTATACCGGCTCGACCCTGACCCTGCCGGAGAATGTCCGGCTGGATACTCTGTACGATTTTGAGGACAATGCCAACGGCTGGACCGGACAGGGCGGCGGAGCCTCCGTCGAACAGAACGACGAACGCGGCTACGGCGAAGCGGGGCACAGCCTGCGCTTCGACTGGACGGAGGCGGGCGACGTGTATCCGTGGGCCAAGTGCACGGATACCGTCAACGTCACCGGAGACGGACTGGTGTTCTGGGCGTATCTCGATTCCGCGCAGAAGCAGACCGTCAATTTCCGTGTGAACAACAACGGCTGGGAAAAGGTCACCTATGCCTTCGAGTTGGAGCCGGGTGAGCATATCGTCACCATTCCGTGGTCGGTTCTGAAAAAAGACGATACCAAGGAGCCGGCAACGGTGACGCAGTTCAACGACTGGGGCTTTGAGCTGTTGACGCCCGGGGCCGTCGGATCGCTCTTTATCGACCGCATCAGCACCTACAAAACCGTGCCGCCGAAGCCGGAGACCTCCGAGGTGGTCTTCAGCATCACCCGCAACAGCGGCTCGAGCCCGATCTGGGGCAGCGGCGACCCGGCCCGCAGCAGCCTGTTTACCGTAACGGGCGACAAGCGCTTCAGCTTCGGGTATCTGTTCAACGTCAACGATCTCGGCTCTGAGAGCAACAGCAGTATCCTGCTGTACAACAATGTCAAGGGTGCCGGAAATATTGAGGAAACCAACCTGTCCGCGGCGGCCGATTACGGCCAGCTGCGCTTCTGGGTCAAGAGCAGCACCGCCGGACGCAAGCTGAATCTCACCCTGAGCACCGGCAGCACCAGGGGCAGCTATGCCGAGGTGTCCGTGGACGAGGCGAACGAGTGGCAGGAGATCGTGATTCCGGTTTCCGCCATCCTGCCGACCGATACGGACGAGAGCCTGCTGTGGACCGTGCTGCTGACCGGTAAGGATATCGACTCCGCGTTCAGCTATCAGCCCGACGAGTGGTTCAAGATCGCCGGACTCAAGATCTATACGGCCGATCCCGAGGATTTCAGCGACATGGACGGCGTGGACACCGAAAAGCAGCAGCCGGCGGATGACGGCTCCTATGCCGATTCCGATGTGCTCGGCCGCATCAACATGAACAATCCTCCGTACACCGGCATCGGTGAATACGGCGACATCAGGCTCATGGATATTGACGATCTCGGCAATCTCAAGCAGGCCTTTGAGTGGAAGGTCGGTGCGGGTATCGATCAGGGCCCCTGCAACGGCTGGATGCTGTGGTTTGAGGAGGAGTCGGATATCTCCGTCACGGAGGACGGCTACCTGAGCTTCTGGCTCAAGAGCAGCAAGGCGGGCGTGAAGATTGCCTACTGCCTGGCCGACGACACCGGGCGCAAGTCCATGGTGCTCTATTATACCGTGAAGGAAGCGGACACCTGGGAGGAAGTGCGTACCCGCCTGTCGGACATTGCGCCGGACGGCAGCATTGATCCGGAATATGTACAGTCCCTGATCATCATGCAGCCCTATTCCGCCTTCGGCTGGGCCGACACCAACAGCTCCTACTCCGGAGAGGGCTATCTGGCCGAGGGAGATGTGCTGCGGATTGCGGGCGGTATTCTGACGGACGGCAAGCCGCTCTCCACCGAGGAGAGGGTGGCTCCGGTCGATCCCGAGGATCCGGAGAATCCCGACGGGCCCAAGGATCCCGAGATGGGCGAAGGTGCCGCCGTGGCCGCCATCCTGCTGCTGGCGGTATCCACCGGAGCGGTTCTGACGGTCGGCAGGCGCCGCCGCTGAGCCCTTCGGACACGCGGTGAGTGTGCTGCAGGCCGTGCTTTGAAGCGAGCCCGGAGGCTGTCGGAGAAGGCCTGCGGGCGCACGACGCAGAAAGCAACAGCGGCGGGTTCCGTAGCGGAGCCCGCCGCTGTTTTTGAGATAAAAAGAACAGAGAATCCGTGCCCTTTGCCGTATTCTTATCGGCTGCTTTTTATAGGTTGCTTTTGCAATCTGCGGCCGGAGTGCGGAGGAAGCGCTGCACTCCGGCCCTTCCCGTTGACCGCCGGACACATTCGGGCGGCAAGCAAAAATTTCCGGCAGAATTTCGGTTGCAAACCGCAAGAAATATGTGGTATACTGAAAAAAACTCCGCATCCACTCCGGAAACGGAGCCGCAGACTCCGCAGGAAAGGCAGGCATCCGCTCATGTTGGATTTGGATTTACTGAGCTACTGGACACTCCAGAGCTTCCCGTATATCTTCACGCCGATCAATGCCTGTGGGATCGACCGTCTGCCGCCGGAGGAATGCCACACGGAGCCTGTCGATCTGCACACGCTGTATTATGTGCTCTCCGGCTCCGCAACGCTGCATTTTCAAAACGAGCGCAAGAAGATCGACCGCAAATTTCTCGCAGAGAAGCAGGATCTTTTTTATTTTGAGCCGCTCGGGACGCTGACCGTCAAAAATGCCTCCGAGGATTTTTCCGCGCTGTATGTCCGCTTCTGCATCAAAACCGCCGACCAAAGTCCGGAGGATATGGCCTATCCGGACGCGGTGGCGGCCCCGCTGAAGGATTTATACGTCGAGCTGCCCCTCTGCTGCAGCGTCGAGCTCACCTCCTGGGAATACCAGCTGCTCGAACGGATGCGCAAGGATCAGCTCGCGGGCGGCGTCGGCTGCCGTCTCTCGCAGCAGACGCTGCTGGCCCAGCTGCTGGTGCATCTGGTGCACAAATATCCGCCGACGCCGCAGCTCATCGACTGCATCATGTTCAACAGCGATTTGGACGAGGGCCGGCCGCTGCGCAAGGGACGGGTGCTCGATCTCAGTCAGGTGGAGATCTGGGACGGGCAGCCCGGGGAGACCGGCTCCCACCTGCTGCGTACCATGAAGCCGGACCGCTATTTCGTCGGCTCCACCGACGGTCCGGCCAGCGTGGCGGAATACGACTTTGACAAGGCGCCGCCCGACATTCCGGGCACGTATGTCGGACACATCCGTACCGCGCAGGACACGCCCTATTATATCTTCCTGTGGCCGGATCACGGGGTCAAGCCGCTCGATATCAGCTTTTACCGCAACAACCGCATCTATATCCGGTTGTTTGCCCGCAGCAATCAGCCCGGGACGGTGGGGATCGCGCTGTACAGCACCTCGGAGTGGCGGCGGTCGGGCAGCTCGTTTGCCATTGAGCAGCCGGAATGCTTCCGGGAATATGTGGTCCCCGTGCTGCGCACCCACCTGCACTCGGCCGTCTCGCCGCATATTCTGAAGGCGATTGCGTATATCAAGGAAAACTATGCGGAGAACATCCGCATCAGCGACATCGCCGCCGCGCTGTATATTCACCCGAACTACCTCTCCAGCATCTTTACAAAGCAGATGGGTATCTCTCTGGTGGCCTACATCACCAACTACCGGCTGCTGGTGGCGCAGAAGATGCTGATGGAGACCGATCTGAGCGTGGAGAAGATCGCGCTCGAGGTCGGGTTTTACGATGTGCAGCATTTTTCGCGGGTCTTCAAGAGCCGCGTCGGCCTGACGCCGCAGATGTTCCGTGTGGCGAACCGTCCCTCACCCGAGCCCTGAGGCCTGCCGGGCGCAAAAGCCCGGTGAACCGTCTGTGAGTGCGGCTGAACACAATACTTTTTCGCCCCGCGGGGTACCTCTCCGGTACTTCGCGGGGCCTTTTTCGGAAAATATTAGTTTTTTCCTCCCGGACATGAGTAATATACCAAACCCAAACGGTGAAATCGTGCTATTCTTTAGAAAAGATATCGTTGAATTTGGGTATTTTTACGATTTGCTTTGTCTAAGGAGGCTCTCAACCATGAAAAGGATTGTACGGATTGCCGCGGCCTGTCTGGCACTGCTGATGCTCGGGGCCTGCGCCAAAACACCGGACGCGACCGCGTCCGATCCTGCCGTATCCGGTACAACCGCTTCGTCCGGCGGCAGTACGACCGGCAGCACCGGCAGTACGGACGGCTCCGCTTCGGAATCCGGCGGCAGCACGGACAGCACCTCGGACGGCACGGATAACACGGAGGTCCCCGTGACGACCTCCACCACAAAAACCTCCGTGACGGATCCGGCCGGGCATACGCTCGAAATCGCCTATGACTGGCATCCCGGCGTTCCGGGGTATGATGCGGTCTATGAGATGGCGGTCCGCTACGACGGGGCTCCGATCCATGTGCATTCGCTGAGCTACGCCAGCTCCACCGCCGGAGTCAGCGTTTCCGGCGGCCGCGTGACCGTTCCCGAGAGTGTACGGGAGCGGGGAACGGATGTCGAGGTCACCGTCACGCACACGTCGAGCGGCCTCTCCGCCAGCACCCGCATCCCCTGCAAGACGTGGGTCAACACCTTCAACGACGACTTCAACGGGGACTCGCTGGATCATTCCCTGTGGTCGGATTTCGAGCCGAATACGGTGTCCGAGGGAAAGGCCACCGATTCCTCCGTCACGGTGTCCGGCAATTACACCGTCAGGGACGGCATCCTCTCGCTGCTGTGCACCAAGGATCCGGTCACCGTCAACGGCAAGACCTATGAATATTCCTCGGCCAGCATCGCCACCGACAAGAGCTTTCTGCAGAAATACGGCTGCTTTATGGCCCGCATCAGAATTCCGAAGGAGGGCGGCATCAACAGTGCCTTCTGGCTCATTCCCTCCTCCTACGGCAAGAAGTACGGCGCTTTCCTGGGAGATCAGCCGAACGTCGGCTGCGGCGAGGTGGACATTATCGAGGCATCGGTTTTCTGGAACAACCAGTACTGCATCACCGAGCACTATTTCGACTACACCGACGGCTACCGGCATTCGAGCCAGTACCAGTACGTCACCGTGGACGGCAGCATCTGTGACTGGCACACCTACGCCGTCGTCTGGACGGAGGATGCCTTCTATTATTACTGCGATGGTCAGCTGGTGCGCCGCAAGGCCGGTCTGACCTCCGACGGCGTCAACGGCAACCGCAGCCAGCGGATGTTCATGCTGCTCTCGATGTACATGTATCCCGGTGACGACACCTGGATCGGGCCGCACGATTTCACCGACGCTTCCTTCCCGATCCACATGGATGTGGATTGGGCCCGTGCCTACAAATAACCGAACCTCGGAAAGGAGACTTTTCTATGAAAATCACCCGTTTATCCCGCGCGGCCGCCCTGCTTCTGAGCGCCGTGCTGCTGCTCGGACTCTGTGCCTGCAGCGGTCAGCCGGACGATACCTCTGCGCCGGGCAGTGATGCTTCGTCCGCCGGAGGCACGACCGCGGGAGGCACCGCCGGCTCGACGGACAGCAGCGGCAATACCGGTACCACCACCCGCCCGGATGCGTCCTCCGATGCTCCGGACAACAGCACCGCTCCCACGACCCCCGCTCCCTCGGAGGAACTGCCGGTCAAGGATATGAAGAGGCGCACCTTCGTGCTCGCGGCGGAGAGCTGGGACTATGTAGACCTGGAGGAACCGTGGGTCAAGGAGCTGGAAAGCACCTACAACTGCAAATTCAGGAACTACTGGTACAGCAACAGCTTCGATACGCTCTATACCTCCATCATGTCCAACGATCCGATCGCGGATATTCTCACCGTCAACAATTACCGTTTCTATCAGCTGGTGTCCCGCTCCTTCCTGCGGGAGCTGTCCTCATCCGCCTATATCCATCCCGAGGACAGCAGTCTGTATGTGCCCGCGGCGCAGAAGGTCCTGACGGAGGTGGACGGCAAAGCCTATGCCATCCTCAGCGACTATGCGGTGCGCCGGGTGCTGGTCTACAACAAATCGCTGATTTCGGGGACGGACGACTTGCAGATGCTTTCCGCGCAGGGCAAGCTGACCTGGGATAAGCTGTTTGAAATTGTGCAGAAGGTCTCGCAGTCCGGCAAGGCGGGCCTGGCGGGCAAGATGTACGAGAGCGATGTGCTCGAAAGCTTTGTCCTGGCGGGCGGCGGCCGCTTCTATACGCGGAACGGCCTGGACTTTACCTATACGCTGGACAGCAGGGAGACCCGCGATGCACTGACCTATGTGCAGAAGCTGTATGCCGCGGGCTGCATCATGCCGATGGAGGGCAACACCTATCTGTACCCGCAGACGCAGTTCGCCAAGGGGCGGGTCGGCGTGATGATTGCCGACGGCTGGAATCTGTCCTATATCGCCTCCAAGGCCAAATTCGACTGGGGCATCGTGCTGATGCCGAACAAGGACGGCTCACAGGGACTGATCGACCTCAGCGATTTTGAATGCAACGCCATCATCTCCTCTACCAGGGATCCCGAGGATGTCGAGCTGATTTTTGCCGCACTGGAAAAGGCCAAGAGCGAAAACGGCGTGGGCAAGGGCAAGAAGATGGCTCAGTTTGAGGATCTCACCTCCGACGAAGCCAGCATTGCGGTGTTCCGCAGCTATATTGACGCCATCGACGCCGGCCGGGGAGCCGTGGATTACCGCAACGCCATTGCAAACTTCTACGACGACGGACTGTACGATTATCAGGAGAAATGCCTGCACGGCGACATCTCGGCGCAGTCCTATCTGGAAAGCGTCGGCGCTATCTACAAGGCCAAGGCGAGGGATTTCCTCTCATAAGCGATACCATCTGAAAAAGCAGGGCGGGTCACCGGTCGGGTGTCCCGCCCTGTCTGTAAAGGAGTCAATACGGAATGATTTGGAATATCGAAGCCGACGCACAGGGAATCACCCGCATCCGCGACGGGCGGTGCGGCGGGGCGGACCTGCTGGACGGCAAGGGCGAATGCGGGCGCATTCTCTATACCCTGCGGGAGGAGGATGTGCGCCGCCTCCCCAAGCCCGATCTCACCCCGCACGCGCAGCACACGGTGCTTCCCGCCCCGACCGAGATAACCGCGGAGCGGGTGCGCTGCGAGGATGCGGCGCTCGGTGTCACCTTTGAGCTGCGCGCCGAGGGAGACGCACTGCGGCTGCACTGGGCCTATGAAAACCGGCAGTTTTCGCAGTTTGCGGCCTCACTGCCGCTCAATTTCATGAGCCGGAAGAACGGGGAATGGACCGCGCAGCTGCTGGTCTCCTCCCCTTGGTTTGACCGGGAATCGGGGCGGCTGCTCTGCCTGTTTACCCGGCCGAACGGACAGCATGTCGGACTCGTCTGCGAGACGCCGGTCGAGAGCTTCCGCATTGGCTATTCCTCCGCGCTGTTCGGCCATTTCTTTACGGATTTCGAGATTCACGCGGTACAGGACCGAGTCTACGGCAGCACCCCGCGCGACCGGGCGGAGCTGACGGCGTGGCTCTGTCCTGTCACCTCCTACGAGGAGCTGCTGCAGCGCGCCGCGGCCCTGTGGCGGGTACCGGCGGCCTGGTACACCCGCTCGGACTGCCGCATCGGAGAGAGCTTTGCCGTCCGTGTGACGCCGGACTGCGATACGGTGCGGCTGTATTCCCCCGACGGGAAATGCTCCGTCTATCCGGTCTCCGACGGCATGGCGCATATCCCCGCCGCCGTCTACGGCCTGCACCGCATGGTTCCCTGCCGCGGAGAGACGGAGGGAATCGGCTGCATCGGCTTTGCCCACGACGATTGGCGCTCGCTGTGGCGGCGCAGCATCGACTCCGTGCCTGTGCGGCGGGAGGAGGTCTATGCGCATACGGCGGACGGGCAGCCGGTCTGGATGCCGCCGACCGTGACCTACCGCGGCTATGTGGACAGCAACGCGTGCGAGCACACCATGTGGGCGTGGTCGCTGCTGCGCTATCTCCGCCACTTTCCGATCGACGCAGAGGCGGAGGACGGGCTGCGCAACGGGCTGCGCATTCTGACGGCGACCGACCCGGCGCTTTTCCGCCCCTGTCAGACTCTGGTGGCCTCCGCACAGACCGAGCCGGAGCTTCCGCCCTACAACACCTACCGGAGCGACCGCCTGCAGGAGGCGTTCCAGGCCATCTCCATCCTGCTGGATGCGTGGCGCGTCTACGGCGACCCGCAGTATGGGGAGACGGCCGTTGCCGCGCTGACCGCGCAGCTGAACGATACCATGGAGAACGGCTGCATCCGGCGGCGTACCGGTGCGGATTATACCACCGTCACCGCGCTGATCTTCCCGGTCATCGACCTGTACCGCGAGCTGTCCGCACGGGGCGACGGGCGCGCCGCCCGGTTCGCCGCGGCCGCCGAGCAAATCGCGGATTTTGTGACCGCGCGCGATTTGGACTTTCCCACCGAGGGCGGCATCAGCAAGGATTTTTCCCGGGAAATGGAGGAGGGCTCCATGGCCTGCAGCGCACTGACTGTGCTCTATGCGGCGTATTTCCTGAAGCGCAAGCCGGAATGGCTGGAATTTGCCGCCCGTGTACTGCGGCTGCACGATGCCTTCTGCATCCGCACCTGCACCGCTCCGATGTTTCACTCCTCCCTCCGCTGGTGGGAGAATCTGTGGGAGGGCGATGCCGACGGCCCGGCGCTCTGCTGCGGGCATGCGTGGTCTGTCTGGCGCGGCGAGGCGGAATACTGGCTCGGGCTGCTGACGCACGACGGTGCGCGGCTGCTCGATTCCTACAACACCTTTCTCTCCAATTTTTCCAAGGAGGATGCCGCGGGGAACCTTTACGCCCTGTGGCAGTGTGAGCCGATGATCAGTGGGGCGTGGGAGGCGGCCGATGCCGTGGACCGCCGCTATGCGGTGGGCTTCCCGCACACGAAGGACATCACCCTCTCCCGCTACGTCTTTGCGCGTGCGGAGGAGACGTGGTTCGGCTGTACGGCACTTGTACGTACCGAGGACGGCCCGCAGTGGCTGAACGGGCGGATTGAGGACGGCCGGCTGGTCTCCGACGCGCCGCTGTTCCGCACGCTGTATCTGGATGAGCTGTCCGCTCCCCTCCGGGTGGAGGCGGCCGGCGAGCTGACGGTGATCTGCGCCGTGCCGGTGCGGATGACCGCAGGACAGCTTGTGTGCTCGGATGAAAACGGCCTGCATATCCGGCCGGATTCCGACGGAATCATTGGCCTGGCCCCATGACAGGAAGAGAAGGGAGCCGATTCCGGAGTATGGGCGCCGCCCACTCCTTTTACGGTTGCACTCCCGATCCCCCGGCCGCTCTCCCCCGGACAAGGGCAAAAAAATCCGTTTCCCACACCCGAAAAACCGATATCCGTTCCACTGCATCTTTCATTGGTACCTTTCCAAGCACCCCGTTTTTTTCTATACTGGTGGCAGAAAGCGGCTTCGGCTTATCCGGCCGGAATGCCCGTGAGAAAGGGGCCTGAGAACTATGAAACGATTGTCCGAACGATGGCTGGCACTGTGCCTGTCGGTGCTGCTGGCGGTCTCGCTGACGGCGTGCAGCGGATCACCGGAGACACCGGCCGATTCAACCGGGGAAGGCACGGGGAGCACCTCCCCGCGGCAGAGCACCGGCTCCGTGACGGGGCCGACGGATTCCCCGGTCTCCGGACCGTCGGATTCCTCCGATTCCGCAACGGAACCCTCCGTCACGTCTCCGACGGAGCCCGAACCGGAAGAGCTGCCTGTCCGGGATATGGGCGGACGCGAATTTGTGTTCTGTGCACCGAGCTGGGATATCGTCGATACGGAGGAGTCGTGGGTGCGGGAGCTGGAGACGCAGTATAACTGCCGCTTCAAGAGCCTGCAGCTTCCCGACTATGCGACGCTGTACAGCTCCATTCTGGCGGGCGACCCGCTGGCGGACGTGATGATCCTGACCGACTCCAACTTTTACCGCTATGTGCAGAAAAAGCTGCTGCGGGATCTGTCGGCTTCCTCCTATATCCATGTCAACGACAGCAGCCTGTATATCACCGGCAACAACCGCATCTTTACGGTGGACGGCAAGGTGTACGGGGTGGACCGCGACGCCTATGCCCTGCGGCGGGTGCTGGTGTACAACAAATCGGTGCTGAGCGGCGCGGACGATCTGCAGACCCTGGCCGACGCGGGTCAACTCACCTGGGATAAGCTGTATGAGCTGCTCGTCAAGGTCGGCCGCTCGGGTGTGGCGGGCATCGCCGGCCAGATGAGTGAGGGCGATGTCTGCCAGGCCTTCATCGCCGCCAACGGCGGACAGATCTTCAGCCGCGGCAGCGGACTCGACTTCACCTATACGCTCGATTCGCAAAACACCCGCAACGCCATTGCCTTTGCTCAAAAGCTGTATAAGGCGGGCTGCGTCATGCCGCAGAACGGCGGCAACTACCTCTACCCCCAGTCGCAGTTTGCCAAGGGCAAGGTGGCCATGTTTCTGGCCGATAACTGGAACCTGAGCTATATCCTCGGCAAGGCCAAATTCGAGGTGGGATTGGTGCTGCTGCCCGGCGGGCCGGACGCGGACGGGCCGCTCGTGGAGCAGACGGTCTATCAGGCCTATGCCATCCCGGCCACGGTGAAGAATCCGGAGGACGTGGAGCTGATCTTTGCGGCCTATACCGTGGCGGCCGACCGAAACGGAGAGGGCAAAAACCATGCGCTTGCCTATTGGCGGGACATGACGGAAAACGAGAAGAACCTGCAGGTGATCTCCTCCTTTTTCGAAATCATACAGAGCGGCCGGGCGCGGGTGGACTTCAAAAACGCCGTGACCAGCTATTACGACGACGGCCTCTACGACTATGAGGAGAAGGTACTGCGCGGTGAGCTTTCGGCGCAGAGCTATCTTGAGAGTGTGGGAACCGTCTACCGGGCCAAGGCGTCCGATTTCGGCGGCTGAGAGGGGGAGCCGGGCCGCGGAGCCCGGCGGGAAACAGACGATGAAGAAACAGCTTTTGGTGGATAAGTCCATGCTGCCCTACCCGACAAAGGAGGGAGGCACCCCCGTATGGTTTACCCTGTGGGAGGGGGACCGAATCCTTTTCAAGTTCTATACCTTTCTGAATTTTAAGACGCCGGAGGTGTGGCACTACTGCGACATGACGCGGTGGACGGGGAAGACCGTCACCCTGGAGGTGGAGTGCGACGGCATGACCGAGGAGGAGTTCGCGTCGCTGCAGCTGGCCGACACCTTCCCCGGCTATGAGGAGATCTATACGAACCCTCTGCGCCCGCAGCTTCACTTTTCCTTCAAGCGCGGCATTCTCAACGACCCGAATGCCCTGTTTTACTGCGGCGGAGTGTACCATATGTTTCTGCAGCATCAGCCGTATACCAACGACTGGGGCGACTGGCAGGAGCTGTGCAACTTCGGCTGGGGACACGCGGTCAGCACCGATCTGTGCCACTGGCAGGAGCTGTCCGATGCCCTCTGGCCGGATGAGCTCGGCCCCGCCTTTTCGGGGACGGGTCTCGAGGATGTGCACAACGTGAGCGGCCTGCAGCAGGGAGAACAGCCGCCGCTGCTCATCTATTATACGGCGGCCGGCGGCAAGGGCATCCGCACGATGCACCTGAAGCATACCCAGTGCCTGGCCTACTCCGTGGACGGCGGCCGGACGTTCCGGAAGTACGCCGGCAACCCCATCGTGCCGAATTACGACATCGGCAACCGCGACCCGAAGGTGTTTTACCACGAAAAGACCGGGAAATGGCTGATGCTGCTCTATACGGATCACGATGAGAAGTATCTCATTCTGACGAGCGACGATCTGCTGCATTTCACGCTCACCTCCGAGTATAAGTGGACGAACGGGGAGCATGAGTGCCCGAATCTGTTCGAGCTGCCGGTGGAGGGGGAAAACCGCCGCCAGATGATTCTGAGCGGCGTGACCGGCACTTATATGGCGGTGGAATTCGACGGAACGGCTATCCGTTCCCTGTCCGAGCCGCGCTCCATCCATCAGGGCGGCAGCTACCAGGCCATGCAGCTGATGCCGCTGCCCGACGGACGGCAGCTCAGCTTCTACTGTTACCACTATAACCGCGAAAGCAGCGGGTTTTCCAACTGCTGCGGCGTGCCGAACGAGCTGACGCTGTATCACGAAAACGGGACGTACTATCTGCATTGCTGGCCGATGCGGGAGCTGGAGCATCTCTACACCTCCCAGACTCCCGTGCAGGAGGAGTACCTGGACGGCTGGAAGACTCTGGCCTGTGATGAGCTGCTCGATATCGAGCTGGAGGCGGATGCCGGACAGCGGCTGGAGCTGGAGGTGCGCGGTGTCCGCGTGACGGTGGACGGCAAAACGGGCGAGCTGACCGTCTCCCCGGTGACCGTCGGGGGTGCGGCCCGGACGGTGCTGCGCGACCCGCACCGCTGCCATCTGCGTCTGCTGTCCGACCGCGGGCTGCTGTGCCTCTATGAGAAAAACAGCCATCTGATCATGCCGCTGCAGGTGGATCAGACCGAGGATATGACGCTCCGGGTGTACGGCCGCGGAGCGCACGTAACGGGCGGAGAAATCCGCACCCTGTCCTCTCTGTGGGAAACCGAAAAAACGCCGTCGGCCCCGGCCTGACGGCAGAGAAAGCACCTCGGCATTTACGCTGCTTTTGCGGCCTGCGGCTTTTTTTGACCGTCAGAAAGCCCCGTTTCCCAACGGTATCCGTTGGGAAACGGG
>URYX01000021.1 GCA_900552225.1 uncultured Oscillospiraceae bacterium
CTTGATATCCTTGCGCAAAACGGAGGAATCCAGCACGTAGCGCGGCACCGTCTGTCCGAGCACGGTGATTTTTCCCTCCTGCTTCGGCTCGTTGTAGAGATAGATATGTGAGAAAGCGGGACCGTAGGAGGTGGAGAGACAAATCCGTCCCTGCGCATCCAGGCACATGCCCTGTACCAGACCCGGGATGGAATATGCCTTTTCGATGACGGGAGAAATTCCGAACTCCGCCGTCTCATCCAGACGGTACGCCAGAATCAGCGCCGTGTTCTTATCCCCGGCCACCGTCGTATATTTGTGACTGTCCGGCGTCGGATAGTTAGCCTCACGGTAAAACTCACCGACATAGAGGTAGCCGTTTTCGGCATGCATAAAGGCCACGCCCAGGCTGTCTCCGTCCGCCTCGGTGCGGAATCCGCCCAGCGCCCTGACCGAGTCTCCGTCGGCCGCCTTCTGCATCTCCTCACGCGAGAATACCAGCAGCCCGGTATTGTCCGCCACGTAGACATACGCTCCGTTCACCGTAAGTCCGCCCACATGGCCGGTAAAGACCTGTCCGTTCTCATCTGCCAGCCAAAGGCGCTTCACCTCACGGCCGCTCTCCTTGTTCACAAGGCTCACCTGCGAGGCCTGTCCGTCCGTGCGGTACCCGGTGATATAAAAATCTCCGGAGGCCGTGTCATAGGCAAGGCCCTGCAGAATCATGCCGTCGGAAAGTCCGGGAATCACAAATGTCTTTTCCGAATTCCGATAGTATTCCGCAACCGGCAGACGAAAATAGCACCGCGCACCGATGACCATCAGCACGGCAAATCCTAAAATACAGCCGAGAACAATCCCCAGAATCTTCCAGGGGGACTTTTTCTTCTTTTCCGCAACCATTTCTGACATAGCAAAAGCTCCTTCTTTCCAAAAAATACGAAGGACGCACCGCGCCCCGCCTGTAAAATCATCATAACATGCCGCAGCAAAGCTGTTTGTGAACCGAATATGAACATTTGGTCAAAAACAGATACCGCCCGGAATTTGCCTGAATTCCGGGCGGTGTCTGCTTATTTTGAATGCTCCCGTTCCGCGCGCAGCTCCCGCACCATCTGCCCGTAGGGCAGCGCGGTGTATCCCATGCGCTCATATAACCGGATGGCATCCGCGTTGTCCGGCTCCACCTCCAGCCGCAGCCGTGCGGTTTCGGGCGGCACCAGCGTCGGCAGCGTGCGGAAAAACTCCGTACCGAGCCCCTGTCCGCGGCAGGCGGGACGCAGATACAGCTCCTCGATCCACACCACAATTCCACCCGCCTCGGGCGAATAGGTCTGTGCCGTCAGCGCATAGCCGACCGCACTCCCCTCCGTTTCAAACAGATAGCAGCGGATATAGTCGCCGCTGCGCAGCAGCTCCGTAAAGGTGTCCTCATGATACTGCAGCGGAATGGGATGCGCCACCGCCTCGCTCGCGTAAAACTCGCGGCAGAGCTCCAGAAACACCGCACGGTCCTTCGCCTCGATCGGTCGTATCATCTCTGCTCCTCCTTTTCCGTCGGCGCGGACGGACGCTTCATCGTCAGTCCGATCCGCTTCTTCGCCACATCCACCGACAGCACCCACACTGTCACCACATCACCGACCTTCAGCACCTCCGACGGGTGACGGATATACCGGTCCGTAATCTGCGAAATATGCACCAGCCCATCCTGGTGTACGCCGATATCCACAAAGGCCCCGAAATCGATCACATTGCGCACGGTTCCCTTCATCTCCATCCCGGCGCGCAGATCCTCGATTCCCATCACATCCGTCCGCAGCAGCGGAGGCGGCAGCTCGTCACGCGGGTCGCGTCCCGGCTTCTGCAGCTCCTCCACAATATCGTCCAGTGTCGGGCGGCCGATTCCGAGTGTCTCCGCAAGCGTATCCCGCCCGAGCGCATCGGCCCGGCGACCGATCTCGCGGATGCCGCCGTCCTTCAGATCGCTCTCCCGGTGTCCGCAAAGCTCCAGCAGGCGTTCCGCCGCCGCATAGCTCTCCGGATGCACCGCCGTATGGTCGAGCGGATGCCGGCTCTCGGGCACCCGCAAAAATCCGGCACACTGTTCAAACGCCTTGGCTCCGAGCTTCGGCACCTTCTTCAGCTGCGCCCGCGAGGTAAAAGCTCCGTTTTCCTCGCGGTAGGCCACAATATTTTTGGCCACGGCACTGTTGATGCCGGCCACCCGGCTGAGCAGCGGTGCCGACGCGGTATTCAAATCCACGCCCACCGAGTTGACGCAGCTCTCCACCACGCCGTCGAGTGCCTCCGAAAGCTCCTTTTGCGGCATATCGTGCTGATACTGTCCCACACCGATGGCCTTCGGGTCAATCTTGACCAGCTCCGCCAGCGGGTCCTGCAGCCGCCGCGCAATGGAAGCGGCTGACCGCAGCGACACATCGTATTCCGGAAATTCCGCCGCGGCCAGCGGCGACGCCGAATAGACCGAGGCCCCCGCCTCGCTCACCACCATATAGGACAGCCCGTTCCCGTATTCGCGGATGCAGTCGGCGGCAAACACCTCCGTCTCATGCGACGCGGTGCCGTTGCCGATGGCAAACACCTGCGCATGGTAGGTCTCCACCATCCGCCGGATGGTGGCCTTGGCCTGCTCAATCTTGCTGTGCGGCGGCGCGGGATAGATCACCCCGGTATCCAGCACCTTGCCCGTACCGTCCACCACGGCCACCTTGCAGCCGGTGCGGTAGCCGGGATCGAGACCGATGGTCACCTTTCCTTTGACAGGCGGCTGCATCAGCAGCTGCCGCAGATTCACCGAAAACACCTTAATGGCCGCGGCCGAGGCCTTTTCCGTCAGCTCGTTTCGGATATCCCGCTCGATGGCGGGCGCAATCAGCCGGTCATACGCATCCTCGGCCGCCAGTGCCACCTGCGCAGAGGCAGCCCCCGCTGATTTCACATGGTCACGCTTCACAATGTCGAGTGCCTTCTCCCGCGGCAGCTCCACAGCCACGCGCAGAAACTCCTCGCGCTCCCCGCGGTTGACCGCCAGCACGCGGTGCCCCGCCACGCGGGACAGCGGCTCGCGGAACTCGCGATACATCTCGTATACCTCCAGATCCTCCTTCGCGCCGACCGCCGTCAGGAATCCGCCCGCCATACAGACCACACGCAGCCGACGCCGCACGGAGGCATCCTCGGAGAACCGCTCCGCCAGAATATCCCGCGCCCCGCTCAGCGCCTCCTCTATTCCGGCCACGCCCTTTTCCTCATCAACGAACGGGGCCGCCAGCTCCTCTGGATGACCCATCTGGGCATACAGGACATCCGCCAGCGGCTCCAGCCCCTTCTCCTTCGCAATGGAGGCGCGGGTACGGCGCTTCGGACGGTAGGGTAAATACAGATCCTCAAGCTCGGTCAGCGTGACCGCTGCCTCGATGGCCGCAGCCAGCTCGTCCGTCAGCTTCCCCTGCTCCTCGATGACCGTGCGGATTTTCTCCCGCCGCTCGTCAAGGGATCGCAGATAGCAGAGCCGCTCATACAGCTCCCGCAGCACCTGATCGTCCAGCGAACCGGTCATCTCCTTGCGATACCGCGCAATAAACGGAATCGTGTTGCCGTCGTCGATCAGCCGCACGGTGTTTTCCACCTGGGACGGCCGCAAATGAAATTCCCGTATCAGTGTCTCCTGAATCTTCATGCCTGCTTCCTTTCCTTCACCTTCAGATATACCTTCAAAACCGCCGCCTGCGTCTTGGCATCCACAATTTCTCCGTCCAGCACGCGCTGCACCGCCTCGTCCAGCGGAATCCTCTCACACTCCAAAAATTCATCCTCATCCGGATGCATCTCTCCGAAATGCAGCTTTTCCGCCCAGTAGAGATAGATGACCTCGTCGCAGTAGCCCGGCGAGGGATAGAGCCGTCCGAGCGGTGTCCACTCCCCCGCCTCGGCTCCCGTTTCCTCCCGCAGCTCGCGGCGCGCCCCCTCGAGCGGGTCCTCCCCGCGGCCGTCCCGCTTGCCGGCCGGCAGCTCCAGCAGCACCTCGCCGTAGGGATAGCGGAACTGCCGCACAAACAGCAACTCCTCCTGCTCGGTCAGGGCCGCAATGCAAACCCCTCCCGTCAGATGCTCCACCACCTCGCGGCCTGCCTCCTGCCCATTCGGCAGCAGCGCCGTATCCTCCCGCAGATTTACGATCCGGCCGCGGAAGCGATAGGTCTGCTTCAATGTTTTTTCCTCTAACTGCATACGACTTCCTCCGGTTTCATATATTCTATTATTTCATCAAAGGAAGGATTTACTTATGTCTCCGTCCCTTGTTCCCACCTGTCCTCCGGACACGGGAGCCGTGCGTGCCTGTATCACGGCGCTGCGTGCCCGTTATCGTTTTTTGGAAAGCGTCCCCATCGGCCGCAGCGCCTGCGGCCGGGAGATCCGGGCTCTGCTGCTCGGTCACGGCAGCCACACGGTCTGCTATACAGCCGCCATCCACGCGCAGGAATGGATCACCTCTCTGCTCCTGCTGCATCTGTGCGAGGAGCTGTGCGAAGCGCTCCGTCGGGGCGGCACGCTCTGCGGCATCTCCGTGGCGCGCGGCCTGCACGGACGCAGTCTGGTGCTGATTCCCGTTGCCAATCCCGACGGCGTGGAAATCGCGCTGCACGGCTCCGAAACAGCGGGTATCTATGCCTCCTCCGTCTGCGCGCTCGGCGGCGACACCCCCGGCCTGTGGCAGGCCAACGCCCGCGGCGTGGATTTAAACCACAACTTCGATGCCGCATGGGCCGACCTGCATCGGCGGGAGCAGGAGGCGGGCATTGTCTCCGCCGCTCCGCGCCGCTACGGCGGCCCGGCCCCGCACAGCGAACCGGAAACCGAGGCGCTCGTCTCCCTCTGCCGCCGCGCCGACTGCTCCCACCTGCTGACACTGCACGCGCAGGGCGAGGAAATCTATTGGCGCTGCGGGGAGCATCAGCCGCCGCGCGCCGAAATGATGGCCCATATTCTGGCCGATGCCTGCGGCTACCGCCTGGCCGATCCCGAAGGGCTGGCCGTGGGCGGCGGCTTCAAGGATTGGTTCATCGAGACCTTCGACCGTCCCGCCTTTACGGTGGAATGCGGCCGCGGCCGGAACCCGCTGCCGCTCTCCGACCTCGGCCCGCTCTACCGCCGCCTGCGGGAGATGCTGGTGCTCACTGCCGTGATGTAGTTTCCGCGGCGCGCAGCTCCCGGTACAGCCTCTCGGCGGTTTCTCCGATGCGCCGCTGCTCGTCGGGGGACACATCGTGCAGCTCCCGGCGGCAGGGCGGCCCCCAGATATCCAGCCACCGCGGCCCGACCCATGTTCCGGGAGTCCCCGGCTCGTCAAGGCCGCAGATCAGGCAGCGCGCCGCCCTCCGCGGGCTCATAAAAATCAGCTTCATCGGATAGCGGATCAGCGCAAACACCACCTTCGGGTAATGCGCCGTAATATTGGTCAGCGTAATACCGGGATGCACCACCGACAGTGTCGCCTGCGGATGCTCCCGCGCCCACTCGTACAGGGAGAACATCAGATACCGCTTGGCGTTGCCGTATACCCGGCTGGCGCGTGTCCGGTGTGTAAAATCCACATCGGCGGGATCGGTCGCGGAATACCGGTAGTCAATGCTGCCCACCGCCGCCACATGAAGCCCCGGATGCGTCTCTGTCAACCGGCGGATCAGGTAATACGGGGACAGAAAATTGATTTGGAATACGTTGTCAAAGCCGGTGTCGCAGCGATGCCGCGGAATGCTGTAGGCCCCGGCATCGTGGAAGAACGCCTGCAGCGGCACCGCGGCCAGCCGATCACACGCGGCCCGCACCGTTTCCATCCGCTCCAGATCCACCGGAACCGTTTCCGCATGAAATTCCGGATACTCCGCCGTCAGCTCTGCCGCCAGCTGCCGCGAACGCGCCTCGTTGCGGTCCAGCATATAGAGTGTGACCCCGCGCTGCGCCAGCACCCGGCACACCTCGCGCCCGAGCCCTCCGGTACAGCCGGTCATGGCCACCGCTCTGTTCCGTCCGATTTTCTGCATACCGTTTGCCTCCCGTACATACAAGGGGAGCCGGGCACAAAAGCTCCGGCTCCCCTCTCTGTCTGTTTTCCGGACTTATTCCCCGAGCTTGGCACCGCACGCCTTGCAGTACGCCGCATCCTCGGGATTGATCGCCTGACAGGCGGCGCAGCGCTTTACCTTTTTATAGGCATAAATCTGCTCACACAGCCCCTCTGCCTTCTTCTGCAGCGCATCTGCCGTGGCCACCGCCTCATCCAGCAGCGCGGTCACGTCCGCACCCGATTTGCGGGCATCGTACACCAGGCGTCCGAGCCCCTCCATCGTGGCCGCCAGCTCCTTCTCCGTATCGGAGAGCGCCAGCCGCAGCTTGGTCAGCTCCACGAAATCCTCCGTCTTTTTGCCGACATACTCCGCCGCATCGCGTGTTTTCCCGAGGATATCCTCCCATGTCATCATTGTCCATTGCTCCTTTCAGATGATGTATATCATAAAGTATCCGGTTCCGACCGGGATTAGAACTGCCGCCCGGCAGCCCGCACACCGTCTCCGGTATACAGCTCCCCATCGGCCCGCATTCCTTATGCTATCGGATGACCTTCGTAAAACGGCCGTATCTTCTGCTTGCGCAGCAGCATTTCCCCGAACCGGTCGTTGTATTCGTAGGGAAATTTGTAGTTGAACACCCGCTCCAGATACTCACTGTGCGGATCCTTGAGCTTGGTCACCGCCCCCGCCCCGCAGCCGAGGATGGAATGCGTCTCGTCCATAATAAACACGTTATAGAGCCCGTCATGCCCCTCCTTGGCCCAGCCGACGTTCTCCTGGTTGCCGACGGTACGGCTCTGGCGGTACAGGTAATACGGGTGATAGCCGGCCTGCGGCAGCCGCTCCGCCGATTCCGCCACCATGGCAATGGCATCGGGGGCCGGAGGAATGTCCTCCCGCCCGCGCACCACCAGCTGCGACGCACGCTTGCGGCACAGCGTATGTACCGTCACGCTCTCGGGTGACAGCGCCAGAATACCGGACAGCGTCTCGGAAAAGCCCTCGGCGGTATCCGTCGGCAGCCCCGCGATCAAATCGGTGTTGATATGGTCAAACCCGAGGCGGCGTGCCAGATCAAAGGCGTTGTAAAACTCCTCCACCGTGTGGCGGCGGCCGATGGCCGACAGCACACGGTCGTGCAGCGTCTGCGGGTTGATGCTGATGCGGGAAACCCCCGCCGCACGGATGGCCCGGAGCTTATCCTCCGTCACCGTATCCGGCCGGCCGGCCTCCACCGTAAACTCCCTCACGGAGGAGCAGTCAAAGCTGCGCTCCGCCGCGGACAGCACCGCCGCCATCTGCTCCGCCGACAGCGTCGTCGGCGTACCGCCGCCCATATACACCGTCTCCAGCCGGAGCGACAGCTCCCGCGCAATCCGCGCCGTCTCCTCGATTTCCCGCTGCAGCAGCTCGACATAGGTCGGAATCAGCCGCGCCGAGCGCTCGGTCGTATGAGAGACAAAGGAGCAGTAATCGCAGCGCGTCGGGCAGAACGGCACCGACAGATACAGACTGAACGATTCCGGCCGGGACAGTGCCAGAATGGCGTTTTCGTGATGCAGCGTTTCCGCCGCCAGTGCCCGCTTGCGGTCGCTGACGAGCAGACGGTCGCGAAAATAGGCCAAGGCCGCCTCCTCGCCGCGCTCCCGCGTCAGGCGGCGCAGCAGCTTGATCGGACGCACGCCGGTCAGCACGCCCCAGCTCTGGGTATACCCGAACAGCTCGACAAACAGCTCATACAGCAGTGTGGCGAGCGTCAGCTCACACGCATCGTCAAACTCCGGCTCCGACAGCGGCACCGTCCGCTCCCTCCTGCCGTGAAACCCCGAAAGCGTCAGCGTCACCGCAATCTGCGCACCCTCCGCCGTGCGGGAAACGGCGGCCACCGCCGTAATGCCCTCCTCCTCACGCGGCAGCTCATACACCGTCTCAATCTTTTCCTGCGGCAAAAACAGACGGCAGATATTCTCCGCCTCAAAATGAAAATCGTTTCCGAGCAGGCATAGCCTCATGGTCTCACCTCAAATGGTAAAGGATGCTCCGTGCCCCGCATAGGCGGTATATCCCGCAAGCTCCTGCTTCAGCCGCCGCAGGGAATGACGGATGGCCAGCGCACTGCCGCCCGGAAAATCCGTCCGTCCGTAGGCATGGTCAAACAACGTATCGCCCGTAAACACCACCCGCTCCGCCTCACAGATCAGGGAGCAGCTCCCGCAGGTATGCCCCGGTGTGTGCCAAACGGTCAGCGTCAGGTCGCCGCACCGCAGCACGTCGCCCTCATCGAGCAGCCGCTCCGCCGGACGCACGGTCAGCGGCTCGGCGTAGGCAGCCGACAGATTCCGCGCTGTATCCGCAAGCCCAGGAGCATCCTCCCGCGGCACCCACAGCGGCGCCCCTGTCGCCTCGCGCACGGCCTCCACGGCTCCCATATGGTCGTAATGCGTATGCGTCAGCACCACCGCACCGATCTGCATTCCGTGCTCCCGTATCGTCTGTAAAATCCGGTCGGCCTCCGCTCCCGGGTCAATGCACAGGGCATGTCCCTGCGCATCCGCCGCCAAGTAACAGTTGGTATCCAGAGATCCGACCGTCCGCGTTATGATCTGCATATTCCGGCCTCCTTCGGCAGCAGCTCGGCTGTGTCCAGCACAACGGTCACCGGGCCGTCCGCCTCCATGGTGATGCGCATATCCGCACCGAATACCCCGCTGACCGGCTCAAAGCCGAAGCCGCGCAGCGCCTCCAGAAAGCATTCGTACAGCTGCCGGGCCGGCTCCGGGCGCTCTGCCTTCATAAAATCGGGCCGCCGTCCGTGTCGGCAGTCGGCACACAGCGTAAAATTGGACACCACCAGCACCCCGCCGCCGATATCCGTCAGCGCATCGCGGAATTTCCCGTCGGCATCGGAAAACACGCGCAGCCGCACTGCCTTTTCCGCCAGAAACCGCGCCTCGCGCTCACCGTCACCCGTTTCCACCCCGAGCAGCAGCACCGCTCCCGGCCCGATGGCACCGCACAGCACACCGTCCGCCGTCACCGACGCCGAGGCCACCCGCTGAAATACCAATTTCATGCCTGTTCTCCTTTTTTCACCGCCGGATGCTCAGCACTCCGCCGACCTTTTGGAGCCGCGCAATCACGCCCTCCAGGTGGTCCACGCTGCTCACGCTGATGGTCAGCTCCACATTGTCAATATCCGAATCCTTGGTATCACTCGCCGTCACCGCATGGATTGCCACGCGCATGGCCGAAAGCTGCGACAGCAGGTCCGCGAGCAGCTGCGGCCGGTCGTGCGCCTCAATATACAGCGTCGTTTTAAACTCGCTGGATACGGAATCCTCCCACGAGACCGACACCCACCTCTCCGGCTCGGAGGCCTTGGTCAGGTCCCGCGGCACATTGACGCAGTCCCGCTTGTGGACGGACACTCCGTTGCCGCGGGTGATAAATCCGATGATGTCGTCTCCCGGCAGCGGATTGCAGCAGCGTGCAAATTTCACGAGGCAGTTGTCCATCCCCTCGATGATGACGCCGCCGTGGTTGTGCTTCTTCGGAGCCGCGGTAATCACGTTTTCGGGGTGCAACGCCTCCTCCTCGCGCTGGATGCGCGTGGCCTCGTCCTTCAGCCGCGGAATGATCCGCGACAGCAAAATGCCGCCATAGCCGACCGCGGCGTAAAAATCCTCCATGGTCGCGCAGTTCTGCCGGCGCGCCTGCGCCATCACCAGCTCCTGCAGCCGATCCTCCGGCAGCCGGATCTGATTGCGCGACAGCTCCCGCTCAAACATCTCCCGCCCCTCGGTCACATTCTCCTCGCGGCGCTCCTTTTTGAACCATGCACGGATCTTGGTGCGGGCCTCGCCGGTTTTCGCCATCTGGAGCCAGTCACGGCTCGGCCCGTGGTTTTCCGCCGAGGTGGTCAGGATTTCCACGATCTGCCCGGTCTTCAGCACCGTATCGAGCGGCGAAATCCGCCCGTCCACCTTGGCTCCGGTCATCCGGTGCCCGACTGCGGAATGAATGGCATAGGCAAAATCAATGATCGTGCTGCCCTCCGGCAGCGTGATGACATCCCCTTTCGGGGTAAACACAAAAATATCGTCCGACGAAAGATCGGTCTTGATCGTGTGCACGATCTCCTCCGCATCGTCCACTTCCTTTTGGTTTTCGATAAACTGCCGCACCCACGCAAGCCGCTCCTCAAGCTTATCCTTGCGCCGGATGCCGAGCTTGTATTTCCAGTGTGCCGCAATACCGTATTCCGCCGTATAATGCATCTCCCAGGTACGGATCTGCACCTCAAACGGCACCTTATCCTTGCCGATGACCGTGGTATGCAGCGACTGGTACATGTTGGCCTTCGGCGTGGAAATATAATCCTTGAACCGGCCGGGCAGCGGACGGAACATCTCGTGAATGATGCCGAGTACATTGTAGCAGTCATTGACGCTGTCCACAATCACGCGCACGGCATACACATCGTAGATTTCATCCAGGCTGCGCCCCTGCACATACATCTTCCGGTAGATTCCCGCAATGCTCTTCATGCGGCCGGTGATATAGGGGTTGAGCCCGTACTCCTTCAGATGCTCGGCAATCCGCTGCTGGATGCTGTCCAGAAACGCCTGCCGCTCATCCTTCTGCAGCGCAATGGCATCCTCAATCTCCTGATAAGCGATCGGATCGAGCACGCGCAGCGAGCGATCCTCCAACTCCTCCTTGATGCTGCGGATACCGAGACGGTGAGCCAGCGGCGCATACACGTCCATGGTCTCCTTGGCCTTGATCAGCCGCTTTTCCTCGGGAACTGCGTCAATCGTGCGCATATTGTGCAGTCGGTCTCCGAGCTTGATGATGATAACCCGCACATCCTTGGAGATGGCCAGCAGCATCTTGCGGATGCTCTCCGCCTGCTGCTCCTCCCGCGTGGAATAGGGAATGCGGTCGAGCTTGGTCACCCCGTCCACCAGGGCCGCCACGCTCTCCCCGAACTGCCGCTTGATATCCTCCGGTGTCGCCGGCGTATCCTCTACCACATCGTGCAGCAGCGCCGCCTCCACCGTTTCGCTGTCCATGCCGAGCTCGACCATAATCATGGCCACCTGCAGCGGATGACAGACATATTCCTCGCCCGAGGAGCGGAGCTGGCCCGCATGCATCTCGCACGCATAGTCGATGGCGCGGCTGATCGCATCCAGATCGTAATTCTTCTCACTGGATATGATCATCTGCTTCAGCTCGGCCATACAGCCTTCCTTGGTAATCATCGGGCCACCTCCCTTCCCGTCGTTTTGATGTTCATTCATACGCCGCATAGCCTCTTCAGCGTGCGCATCACCGGTGTAGCACCGAGATCCGCCTTTCTCTCGGCAGGAAGCAGCGTCATCTTATAGCGGTCTCCCTGCAGCTCACAGCGGCAGAGCTGTGCCTCCCGCAGCACCTCCATCGCCACCCGCAGCACCGACGGCGTCAGCGTCGTATCGCCCGTTTTTACCAAAAGTCCGTCCAGGCGGCCGCGATAGCCGTTTTGCCGCTTGAGCAGGCGATAGAGCGCTGCCATCTGCTCCCGCGTCGGTATCAGCGCCTCCGCGGACGTGTCGGCCGGGCACTCCCCGCGCATCACACTGCAGAAATCCGTCTCCGCCCGCAGCATCGCCTCGGAATCCACATTGGCGAACACCATGTCCCTCACAATCACCGTCACCGACACGGTGCCGCGGAATTCGTTGCGATCCAGCGTACAGGCCACATGAACCGTGTCCCCGACCGAAAAGGAGCAATCCTCCTCGGTCTGCCGGAACCACATAGCCCCGAGCCGTGCACCGTCACGGCTGAGTGTCAGCCGCAGATGCTTTCCGCCGCCGACCGGCGTGATCTCCTCCAGCCTCATCCGGTACAGTCCGAACACCGGCAGCGTATTGCCCGCCCCGAACGGCTCCAATAATTGCAGTATATCCAAAATTTCGGTATGTACGCTCTGCGGAGCCAGCTTGCAGTCCAGCGTCAGCGTCGGCTGCGGCATCTGCGGGCAATGCGCCGCCGCATAGGCATTGATGCGCTCCCGGAATGCGTCAATCTGCGCCGCCGGCAGGCCCACGCCCGCTGCCAGCTCGTGCCCGCCGAAGCTCGTCAGCAGGTCGGAGCAGGAGGCAATCGCCTCAAACAGCGAAAAGCCGGGAAGACTGCGTCCCGAGCCCTTCGCCTGGTCGCCGTTCACCGAAAGCAGCAGGCAGGGCTTGCCGTAACGCTCCAGCACCCGTGCCGCCAAAATACCGACCACGCCCGGATGCCACCCCTCGCCGCCGATCACCAGAATTCGCTGATACAGCCACTGCGGGTGAGCCTCGATCTGCTCCACCACCGCGCGAAACAGCGCCGTCTCCGTCTGCTGCCGCTCCGTATTATAGCCGTCAACCTCCGCGGCCAGCCGTTCGGCCTCCGCCTCATCGGTACACAGCAGCAGCTCGGCCGCCTTCTGAGGATATCCCATCCGGCCGGCGGCATTGATGCGCGGTGCCACCGTAAACACCGCCCCCGTTGAGGTCAGCGGCTTTCCTCCGGCCCCGGCCGTCGCCAGCAGCGCCCGGATACCGCAGCGCGGTGCGCGGTTCATCTGCTCGAGTCCGGCACGCACCAGCACCCGGTTTTCGCCCTTGATGACCATCATATCCGCCAGCGTCCCGATGGCCACCAGCTCCGCATACTGCTCCAGTGCCCAGTCGGGGTCACCCTCCAGCGCACATACCAGCATAAAGGCCACACCGACTCCGGCATACTCCTTGAAGCCGCTGCCGCAGTCCGTCCGGTGCGGATTCACCACCGCCACGGCCTTCGGAAGCGTTTCCTGCGGAATGTGGTGGTCCGTCACCACGAGATCCATGCCGAGGCGGGATGCCAGCTCCGCCTCCTCCACCGCCGCAATCCCGTTATCCACCGTCACGATCAGCCGCACACCGTCCGCCGCCGCGGCCTCCACCGTCTCGGGATGCAGTCCGTAGCCCTCCCCCTCGCGCTGCGGGATGCGGTAGCTCACATCCGCCCCGCGGTAGCGCAGGTAGGTATACAGCAGCACCGTCGCGGTCACGCCGTCGGCATCGTAGTCCCCGAACACCAGGATTTTCTCCCGGTTTTCAATGGCCTCGGTAATGCGGTCCACCGCCGCATCCATATCGGCAAACGCAAAGGGGTCGTCCGTCAGCTCACGGCCGTAGAGGAAGGCCTCCGCCTCCTCCGCATCCGTCACGCCGCGCACCACCAAAAGGCGCGCCAGAAACGGGTGGATTCCCGCCTCTGCCGCAAGCGTTTCGCATAAGGTTTTATCCGCCTCCGCCAGCTGCCAACGCTTTAAGCCCATTGTCCGCCGCCCTTTCCTCTCTTTGCGTCCCATGCGAGCAATCGGAACACTCCCGTTTCATAAGCGGAAGATTTCCCCGTTCGGTTTGTCTCATCCCTTGAAAATCGTCTCCCGATTGCTTTGTCTATCTGTTCAGTATATCACAAAAAGCCCCGGGGTTCAACCGTATTCCCCGAAATTTTCCGCTTTCCCGCGTGCCAACGCCACGCCAACGGTCACTCCGTCCCGCTCCCGGCAGAAAATCCGCGCCGAGGGTGTCATATAGCCTCCGGCGCAGGCGGTGAGCGGCTCTCGGGCAAAGCCTGCGAGCCCCTCTCCCGTCCGCTTGACGGCGCTCTCCTTCGCCGCCCACACCGCCGCCGGAGCGGCGGCAAGCAGCGATCTCTCCTCCTCCCGAAGAAAGCGCAGAAGGCGGCGCACCCGTTCCTCCTCCGGCGGCAGGCAGAGATCCACTCCGACCGGCTGCACGGATACGGCGGCCGCGGCCCAGCCCCGCACATGCGACAGGCTGACATAGCGCCGCCCGGCCGGGGTTTCGATTCCGTCCGGATAGGGCTTACCGTGCGGCCCCCGCGTCTCCGGCGGCAGCGGCATGCCCTCCTCCGGCGGCAGCTCACCGAGCCAGAGCAAGCCTTCCTGCCGCGGCTCGGCCAGAGCCGCCCGCAAAAGCCGCCGCACGGCGGCCGATTGCTCCGCGTGCCCCACGGCCCCTGTCGGAGCCACCCACACCGCCGTCCCGGACGGCCATCCGTTTTCCATCTCTGCTTTCCTCCCGTATCTGTCTGCACCCGGGGCTGCGGCACAGCCGCCGACCACCGCGAAATTTCTCCCGGATTTCCGTCTGTACAAAAATCAGTTGCCCCTCTGTACAAAAATCGGTCTGCCGCATGTGCGGCAGACCGATTTTCCCTGCATACACCTTGTGCCGCATCCCCGCGTAACTCTGGCGTAGGCTCAGTGCGCCTTGCGTGCGATGGCCAGCTTAGCCTTTGCCGCGATATTCTCCGCACACAGACCGTAAAGCTTCAGCACCTCAACCGCAGGGCCGGACTTGCCGAACGTGTCCTCCACGCCGACACGCACCACCGGCACGGGGCAGTTCTCGCACACGGTCTCCGCCACGGCACCGCCGAGACCGCCGATCACGCTGTGCTCCTCCGCCGTCACAATGGCACCGGTCTCCCGCGCCGCCGCAAGCACCAGCTCGCGGTCAAGCGGCTTAATGGTGGCCATGTTGATGACACGCGCCGCAATCCCCTCATTCTTGAGCTGCTCCGCCGCCATCAGCGCCTCATTGACCATCAGGCCGTTGGCGATAATCGCCACATCGCTGCCCTCGGTCAGCTGCACGCCCTTACCCGGCGTGAAGGTATAGCTGTCGTCAAAAATCACCGGCACCGCCAGCCGCCCGAACCGCAGATACACCGGCCCGTCGATGGCGAGCGCCGCATACACGGCCTTCTTGGCCTCGGTATAATCCGCCGGACAGATCACGGTCATTCCGGGAATCGTGCGCATCAGCGCCAAATCCTCACAGCACTGGTGGGTTGCGCCGTCCTCACCGACGGAAATACCGCCGTGCGTGGCCCCGATCTTCACCGGCAAATGCGGATAACCGATCGAGTTGCGCACCTGCTCATAGGCGCGTCCGGCCGCAAACATCGCAACGCCCATCATATTGCCCTCGGCAATACCGCAGTCGATAAACCGGTCGGGAAACGCCTTTTTGAACACGCCCGTCTTGGTCGCAGCCGCCAGATCCGCATCCAATACGTACAAATCGTCATAGCGGCAGCCGAGCTCGACCAGCGCGTCACCGTAAGCCTCACGGGTTGCCTTTTTGATTACGTCTGCCATCTCAGCCATCCTCCTCTACCGCAGCCAGGGCCGCTTTCAGCTCCGCCATCGCCTGCTCATACTGCTCCCGGTTCGGAGCGGTGCCGTGCCAGCCGACCTGGTTCTCCATAAAGGAGACACCCTTGCCCTTGACGGTTTTCTGAATAATTGCCGTCGGACGGCCCTTTACGGTCTTGGCCTTTTCCAGAGCCGCCTCGATCTGATCGAAATCGTGTCCGTCGATCTCCACAACCTCAAAGCCGAACGCCGCAAACTTCTCGGGAATCGGATAGGGGGAATTGACCTCCTCCACCGTTCCGTCAATCTGCAGGTTGTTGTTGTCCACAATCACGCAGAGGTTGTCCAGCTTCTTGTGCGCGGCAAACATCGCCGCCTCCCAGACCTGGCCCTCCTCAATCTCGCCGTCACCGAGCACGGTATACACCCGGTAGCTGTCTCCGCCGAGCTTGGCCGCCAGCGCCATTCCCGCCGCGGCAGATACGCCCTGGCCGAGCGAGCCGGTAGACATGTCCACGCCGGGGGTTCCCTTCATATCCGGATGGCCCTGCAGCATGGCGCCGGTATGGCGCAGCCGACCGATCTCCTCCGCCGGAAAATAGCCCCTGTGCGCCAGCGCACCGTACAGGGCCGGGGCCGCATGCCCCTTGGACAGCACAAACCGGTCACGGTCCGCCTTATGCGGATTCTTCGGGTCGATGCGCAGCTCCACATCGTACAGGTAGGCGAGCATATCCGCAATGGACAGAGAGCCGCCCGGATGTCCGCTCTTGGCCTGGTGCGTGCCTTCAATCACAGCCATGCGGATCTCGGTCGCCGTCCGCATCAGCTGCCGTTTCAGAGAAGAATTCATTCTTTTCGCTCCTTTTCGGAAAGTCCGTGTGCCGAGAGCCGGCTCCGCCGTCACCCGTACCGCACATATGCTTACAGTATAGCACAAAAAGGGGCAAATGCCTATAGGCTTTTGCCTCTTTTTCAAATTTTTTTACCGTTCCGTCCGGAGTTTTCCCCCACCCGCGCCGTCTCAGCAGGTGCCGGCGCTGCCAAACAGGAG
>URYX01000022.1 GCA_900552225.1 uncultured Oscillospiraceae bacterium
AGCTCGAATGTCATCATTCGGGTGCCGGATACGGTTTCCGTGCGTGAGATTACCGGAGAGATTATGAGCATCAAAGAGCTTGCAGTCGGCGATTTCATTGAATTGGATTACAAAGGAAAAATCAGCGGAAAGGACAGTGTGGTAACCGCAAAATGGATTAAGGTTGCCAAGGGATACCTATCGGAGTCAAGTAAAACGGATACCACCGTCACCAATTCCTGAGAATATTGTTGTATTTCAAACGGTGAGCCAAAGAAGCGGAAAATTATTTTTTCGATGATGAATGTGTTTTCCGGGCATTGTCGTGAAAATTTTTTCGGTGGATGTTTCGACCGCAAGCTAAAATACCGGGCAGCCCGTCAGGGCTGCCCGGTATTTTAGCTTGTGCCGCTTACAGACAAGGGGTGTAGTCCGTTTATAGCCTATGATGGCAGGATCGATAACCCTGTCTGTTTCAGCCGTTACCGGCGGTCGGCCTGCAGCTCCTCCAGCCGCTGCAGAATCTGTGCCCAGCCGAGTGCCGGGTCGTCGGTACCGACCACGGCCTGCTCCATGGGGCACAAATCGGTCTGTGCGCGGTTGAGAATGCGTTCGGTGCGCACGCAGCAGGAGAAGGGGAGGCCGTGTGCCGTCAGCAGTGCCGCCGCCCCCTCGGAGAGCGTGTCCGCATAAAGCTCCCGGATACCGGCCTTGAGAAACAGCAGCGCCGCCGCCCGGCCGACCACACGGTCAGCGGCCGAGTACCCCGTGAGATCGCGCCCCTCGCGGAGAAGCCTGACCATCGGAGCCAACCCGCGCAAATCGCTGCAAAGCACCTCTCCGTTTTTGCAGAGCGCCAGTGTATGTCCGGGAAGCGCCTGCCGCGCCAGCTCCAGATCCGTCATGACCGACGCTCCCGGTGCAGCAGCGCATGGATGCCGATGACCATCAGCGGCACCAGAACCAACTGCAGGCACAGCCCCGGCAGTCCCTGCACGATCTGCGACCAGACCGTGGCGGCGGTGAACGGTGCCACGGCCTCAAAGAGGAACGCCAGCAGCAGGAAGGAGGCGCGCCCGCCGACCGCGGCGGCCAGCACCGCCGGAAACGCCAGCAGCGGGTGCCGCTCCATGCGCGCGGCAAACAGGCCGGAGATGCCGGCGAACAGCGCCAGCTCCGCCATCATAAAGGGCAGACGGGCCGGGGCCGGCATCGGACTGCCGGCCCACGAGGTGAGCAGGCAGCTTACGGCCGGCGACAGCAGTCCGACGGCAAGGCCGAAGCGCGGCCCGAGCAGGCAGCCGCCGAGCAGCACCGGCAGGTACATCGGCAGCAGCGTCAGACCGGCGCGCGGCCCCGCGACGAGGTGGGCAATCTGTGGCAGAATCACGGCGAGCGCCACAATCCCGCAGGAGAGCAGTGCCTTTACCGTAAGACGCTGCCTTGTGGAGCAATGGCTTCGGATTAAGGCTTGTTCAATCATGTGAAAAACTCCTTTATTCAAGAATTGACAACACTGGGTGAGCGGCACGGCCTCCGTCTGTGCCGCATTACTTTTCCGCCTCAAAGGTGTGCGCCACGTCGCGCAGCAACCGGCGGATCGGCAGATGCTGCGGGCAGGACACCTCGCAGCGGCCGCAGCCGATGCAGTCGGAGGCTTTGCCGTTGCGCTTGGTGTAGACCTGGCTGTAGTAATAGTCAGAATCGCCCTTCGGGTGTGCGCTGTGCGCGTTCATACAGGAAAACAGATCCGGAATCAGAATGTGCCGCGGACATCCGTCCGTGCAGTAGCGGCAGGCCGTGCACGGAATGGTGTGCATCGAGCGGAAGATGGTGCATACCTTTTGGATGGCCTCCTGCTCCTCGGCATTGAGCGGCTGAAACTCCTTCATATAGGAGAGATTGTCCTGCATCTGTTCCAGGCTGCTCATGCCGGACAGCACCATGAAAATCCCCTCAAAGCCGGCGGCAAAACGGATGGCGTAGCTGGCCGGGCTGCCGCCGTGCAGATTGTCGAGGATGCGGCGGGCCTCCTCCGGCAGGTTGACGAGCGTGCCGCCCTTGACCGGCTCCATGACCAGAATCGGTTTACCGTGCCGACGGCAGACGTCATAGCACTGGCGCCCCTGTACGGAGCTGTCGTTGTAGTCCGCATAGTTGAACTGAATCTGCACCACCTCAATCTGCGGATAGGCGGTCAGAATTTCGTCGAGCACCTCGGCGGTGTCGTGGAAGGAGATGCCGACATGGCGGATTTTTCCCTCCGCCTTGAGCTCAAAGGCCTGCTCATAGGCGCGGCAGCGGCGGTATTTCTCAAAAATACTCTTGTTCTGCGAGTGCATCAGATAAAAGTCGAAATAGTCCACGCCGCAGGAGGCCAGCTGACTCTCAAACAGCGGCCGTACCTCCTCCTCACTCTGGAACAGGTTGGACAGCTTGTCCGTCAGAATAAAGCTCTCGCGCGGATAGCGCTGCACGAGGCAGTCCCTGAGGGCGGTTTCGCTCTGCCCGCCGAGATAGATGCGGGCAGTGTCGAAATAATTGAAGCCCTCGGCCATAAAGAGGTCGATCATTTTCCGGAATGCGTCGTAATCGACACGGCCATCCTGCAGGGACAGCCGCATACAGCCGAATCCGAAATTCCTGTTGACACCGTCAAAATACCTGATATCCATAAGAAAATCCGTCCTTTCCGACAGCATGGTCTGAGATTTTCTTCATTATACAGCTTAAACCTTACTTTAAGTCAAGCTCCTTTTTGCATTTTTCGGCCGGAGAGCGAAAAAACGGTATTTTCCCCGTCCTCCGGCTTTTCAAAAATATTTCTTGCAAAACGGCGCGGGATGGTGTACAATGAATTCCATATTTTAAACAGTTAAAGCAACGCCGCTGCCAGCGGCGCTTTAACCGAGTGGGAAGGGAGCTTTTGTCTATGTCATATGTAGATCGTATTCTGCAGCAGGTGCGCGAGAAGAACGCCGAGCAGAAGGAATTTATTCAGGCCGCCACCGAAGTGCTGGAATCGCTTCGTCCGGTTATCGATGCCAACCCTCAGTTTGAGCAGAACGCGCTGCTCGAGCGCCTGGTGGAGCCGGAGCGCGTCATCATCTTCCGCGTGCCGTGGGTGGACGATCAGGGAAAAACGCAGGTGAACCGCGGCTTCCGCGTGCAGTTCAACAGCGCCATCGGCCCGTATAAGGGCGGCCTGCGCCTGCACCCCTCCGTCAACCTCGGCATCATCAAATTCCTCGGCTTTGAACAGATTTTCAAGAATTCGCTGACCGGCCTGCCCATCGGCGGCGGCAAGGGCGGCTCGGACTTTGACCCGAAGGGCAAATCCGACCGCGAGGTCATGGCCTTCTGCCAGAGCTTCATGACCGAGCTGTACCGCCATATCGGCGCAGATACGGATGTTCCGGCAGGCGATATCGGCGTCGGCGCGCGCGAAATCGGTTATCTGTACGGCCAGTATAAGCGCCTGACCGGCCTGTACGAGGGCGTACTGACCGGCAAGGGCCTGACCTACGGCGGCTCGCTCGCGCGGACACAGGCCACCGGCTACGGCCTGGTGTATTTCACCGATGAGATGCTGAAGGTCAAGGGCGATTCGTTCAAGGGCAAGACCGTGGTGGTGTCCGGCTCGGGCAACGTGGCCATCTACGCTGTCGAAAAGGCGCAGGAGCTCGGGGCCAGGGTGGTCGCCATGAGCGATTCCAACGGCTTCGTCTACGACGCGGACGGCATCGACCTCGCCGCCGTGAAGGAGATTAAGGAGGGCCGCCGCGGCCGCATCCGCGAATACATCGAGACGCATCCGACGGCGGAGTATCACGAGGGTCACGGCATCTGGGGCATCAAGTGCGACATCGCGCTGCCCTGCGCCACGCAGAACGAGCTGGATCTGGACGATGCCAAGGCGCTGGTGAGCAACGGTGTCCGCTACGTGGCGGAGGGCGCCAACATGCCGACGACGCTGGAGGCGACCGAGTATCTGCGTGCGAACGGCGTGGTGTTTGCGCCGGGCAAGGCGGCAAACGCGGGCGGCGTGGCGACCTCGGCTCTGGAGATGAGCCAGAACTCGCAGCGCCTGAGCTGGACGTTCGAGGAAGTGGACGAGAAGCTGCATAATATCATGATCGGTATCCATAAGAATGCCTATGAGGCGGCAAAGCAGTACGGCGAGGAAGGCAACTATGTCATGGGCGCCAACATTGCCGGCTTTATGAAGGTGGCGGAGGCCATGCTCGCACAGGGCGTGGTGTAATCCGCACGGTACGAATGACAAGCGGCGGGGAGTCTTGGCTCCCCGCCGCTTTCCTTTATCCCGCCGCGCGCATATCCGCCGCCTTTGTCTCATACACTGAAGCACAGGGGAGGCGATACCGCATGACCAGGGGAAAACAGACGGCGCTGCGGCTTGCGGCGGGCTATCTGATCGGCGTGGGCGCAGTGGCCCCGGGCCTTTCGGGCGGCGCCGTCGCCGTCGTATTCGGGGTTTATCAGCGGCTGGTGGAGGCGGTCGCCCACCTGCACCGGGATTTCCGGAAAAACATGGGCTATCTGCTGCCGCTCGGGCTCGGCGGGATGCTCGGCGTGGTGTCGCTCGGCCGGGTGCTGACCCTGTGCTTCGCCCTCTGGCCGGAGCCGACGCGGGCGGTATTCCTCGGGCTGATGGCGGGGACGCTCCCCTTTGTGGCGCGCAGCGCCGCGCGCGACGGCATGCGCCCGTGGTACGTGCTGCTGACGGCCGCCTCCTTCGGCGGGGGACTGTGGCTGTTTCTGCGGGCGGGCGAGGCCGCTCCCTCGGCGGAGCTTACGTTCGGACAGCTGCTGCTGTGCGGCGGAATCCTCGGCTTCGGAACGGTCGTTCCGGGCGTCAGCTCGTCGTTTATTCTGCTGTCGCTCGGCTGCTATGAGTCGGTGCTGCGGGTAATCGACGGGGAGAACTGGCGGGGTGCCCTGCCGCTGCTGCTCGGCTTCGGCGGCAGCGCTCTGCTGCTGCTGAAGCTGGTGGAGGTGCTGTACTGCCGCTGGTACGGAGCCATGAGCTTTACGGTGCTCGGCTTGGTGCTGTCCTCCATGGTGCCGGTCTGCCCGCCGCTGCGGCCGGATCGGGGCAGTGCTCTGCTGCTGCTGACGGCACTCTGCTGCGCGGTGCTGTCCTATATCGCCATGCGGTGGATGGGGGCGGCGCGGCCGCGTGCGGCCTCTCCGGAGCCGGATAGAAATCATGGCTGAATTTTACAGAAAATTCAAAAACACAAAAATCAGAGGGCTTTTTTTGGCAAAATTCCGGGAACATTCTCGAAAAGGGGTTGACAAACCCTCGGCAGTTTGTTAAAATGGGGGAGCAGTGAAACAGAAAATACTGTGTTTTGCGTCACACCGCCGTTGAATTCCGCCGTGTTTAGAAATCGTTTACCAAGGCTTTCCTGAGCCGAAAATCCGGGGTGCGGGCCGCCTGGCGCGGCGTGCTCCGGAGGGTGGCCCGGGGGACAGTGACGGAGCGTTCGGGGATCGGCCGGTGTTCCGGCGCGAAGCGCATTATTTTCGCTTGAAAAGAATGGAGAGTGTTATTTGTGAAAAAAGTCATGCGTTTGTCCTGCATCGTCATGGCGCTGCTGATGGCGCTCGCGGTGTTTGCCGGATGCTCGAATACCCCCGCGGAGTCCGGAACCAGCAAGCCGGGAAGCACGCCCTCCTCCGGCGACTCCTCCAAGGACGACACCTATGCGGGCACGGCACTGGATAATATCGAAAAGGGTCTGTTTGATTTCGGCGGGATGACGATCACGCTGGCGGATCCGTATAATCACAATCTGACACCGGGTCTGTCCGAGGCGACCGATCGCCTGATTGAGCGCATCGCGCTGCTGAAGGAAAACTGGAACGTCAACTTCGAGTTCAAGACCATTGATGCGGACGCTTATTGGGATAACATGGTTACGGCGGTTATGGGCGGCAATCCCTACGGCGACATCATGTTTGCCTTCCCGTGGATGATGACCGACTGGATTGCCGGCGGCGCTCCCCGCGACCTGAAGCCCGTGATTGACGAGCTCGGCCTGAACCTGAACGACGGTACGTACACCAAGATGGTCATCGACGACAACACGATCGGCAATAAGATCTTCGGCCTGGCCCGCGGCTACAACAAGCTGCAGTACAGCCTGATCTACAACCCGAAGATGTTTGCGAACAAGGGCCTTGAGGATCCGAACGCCCTGATCGAAAAGGGCGCCAAGTGGGATTTCGACACGCTGCGCGACTATGCGCAGAAGCTGACGGAGTTCAATACGGACGGCGATCTCGTTTCGCTCGGCCTGACCGCGGCCGGCACCCGTCAGATCATGGCCTCCTTTGTGCTGTCCAACGGCGGCCAATTCATCAAGTTCGATGCGGACGGCATGCCGTCCTTTGCGCTGAACGACGCGAAGGGCCTGGAAGCGCTGAAGTATTTTGAGGACATGGCCTATACCGATAAGTCCTTCACCTCGATGGATTGGCAGGATGCGGCCGATCAGCTGCTCAACGGCAAGGTCGGTATGTATATCTGCGAGGAGTGGGTCGCGGAGTATATCCAGCAGACCGCGGCCGAGAACGCCATGGACGACAGCTATGCGCTGACCTACTTCCCGAAGGGCCCCCAGGGCACGGAGTTCCTGGATGTCAGCTACGGCGGCAACTCCTACTGGATTCCGTCCACGATCGATGCCGAGCGTGCAAAGGCGGCTCTGGCCTGCTACTGCGCTCTGTATTTCCCGCGCAATGACGTCAGCAAGGCGGATGCGGTCATGCAGCGCGCTGAGGAGCTGTTCGCGGACGAGGCTTCGGCCAAGGTGTATCAGGACATCGTCATGAATGACCGTGCCCGCTCGGCCGGCTTTGCGCGGATGGGCCTGAACGAGATTCTCGGCTACGTCAGCGAGGATCTGATGCTCGGCGTCGGCACCCCGCAGTCCGTCCTCGGCAACTACGAGGGCGAAATCGCCGGCCTGCTGCAGGACAGCGGTTATGTCAGCGTGCTGAAGGGACAGCAGTAACCCTGCGCTTCTCCCTGAAGCGGGACAGGTAAGAAAAAGGACAGCAGCCGGGGAAATCCCCTCTCCGGCTGCTGTTTCGCTGGCTTTGAACGGTGCGCCTCCCTCTTTTGCGGGAGACGGCCGTTCGGCAAAGCAATCGGGAAGACATGCCGCTTCGGAAGCAATGCCGCCCGGATGGCTTTGTCTGTTCACAAAAAAGAAATCGGTTTCGCCTCCCGACGGAATTAGGACCGTCGGCCGGAGGATAGGAGGAAAATGATGAAGAAACAGTGCAAGAGAACGGCAGCGCTGCTGCTCGCGGCGGTACTGCTCCTCGGCCTGTCGGCCTGTCAGACGGTGCCGGACGCGTCGGAGCCCGTCAGCGGGACCTCGGCCGCGGAGGCCGCAACCACCACGACGGCACCGACCACCGGTACCACCGAGCCGGAGCGGACGACTCCCCCGGATATTCCGGCGGTGGAGGGCGACGATCCGCTGCGCGACCGGATGTATACCCCTGACCCCTCGGAGGTGACCTTCTCGACAGACCCCGTCATCCCCGGTGAAGCGGAGGTGCAGGTGGGGACGCATTACACCGGCCCGACCATCGCCTTCCGCCGGTCAGATGACGACCCGGCCAGCTTCGGCCTGTGGATCTGGGACTGCCGTGTCATCACCGATTCGCTGCCGAACAGCGACCTGACCGTGGACATCCTGTTTGACATGATGCTCCAGAACCGCATCACCGATGTGTATATCCACCTCGGCCGCCTGGCGGACCTCGAGTCCCTGGTCTACTATGCGGAGAACGGCGAGGAGGTCCCCGACGACGTGGTGACCGAGATGCAGATGCGCGGCTTCATCAAGAAGTGCTATCGCTACGGGATCCGCGTGGAGGCGCTGGTGGACGGCGCCGGAGCCGGAGCGGGCCGCTATTTCGGCTTTGACGGCTCCAATACCTATACCTCCGCCAAGATCTATCTGGCCTATATCGCGTCGTTCAACGAGCGCGGGGCGGACGAGAGCGAGCGCTTCCGCGGTATCCAGTATGACGTGGAGCCGGACTGGAGCGGCTTTGACGGCCGCGCGGCCAATGTGCAGTACATGGCCAACTTCTTTACCTATATGCGCAGGCTGTTCGACGCCTACGATCTGGAGATGGATTTCTGCATCAACGCGTGGACAAAGGAGACGGACATGGTCGTGGATGAGGACGGCTATCGGGTCAACCTGCTCGATGTGCTGACCAGGAAATGCCACTCGCTGACCATCATGGCCTACCGTCCGGCCGCCAAGGATCAGTACAGCATCAGCTCGCTCGAGCTGGAATACGGCAAGAAGAACGGCTGCCGCATCATCGTGGGCAGCGAGACCATGCCGCCCGACCGCCTGTCGGCCGGCGAGCGGAACATCACCTATTATACCCGCGGAGCGGCCGTGATGTCCAAGCAGCAGACGCTGCTGCGGGATATGCTTTCCGACTTCGGCTATGACAACGTGGGCGGCGCCATCCATCATGCGGAGACGTTCTATCAGATGATGTGCGAAAAGCCGTAACGGCCGCAAAGGCCCGCACGGATGACGGAATTTCAGCGGAGGGATTGTTATGAAGCTACGGCAATGGATCGGTCTTGGCGCGGCGCTGCTGCTCGCGGTGTCGCTTGCGGCGTGCGCCGGAGGCGGCGCCTCGGGGACGGACACGTCCGCACCGGACGCATCGGGCGGCAGCACGAAGCCTGCGGAGTCCGCCGCATCGGAGCCCGCCGCATCGGAGCCGTCCGTCCCGGACGGCACGACGGCCTCTCCGGATGCGGGCACGACGGCCCCGACCTCCGCGACGGAGGAGTCTCAGCCGCACATCACGTTCCGCGACACATCGGCCGGAGGCGGCAGCATCGGCTCGTGGTGGTGGAACAATTCACAGATCAGGAACGACGCGACCTGCACAAAGTACCTGCAGTTCCTGCAGGACAATCAGGTGACGGAGGTCTATGCGTCGCTGGGCGGGATGAAAGCGCAGCAGATCACGGAGTTTGTCCGCAAGGCGGCGGGCTACGGGATCCGCGTGGCGTGGCTGTCGGGCGATGCCTCGTGGATCGAGTCCGGCAGCACCGGCATCGTGGACGACTATCTGGCCTATCAGAGCAGCGCGCCGGCCGATGCCCGCCTGTATGCGCTGCATCTGGACGTGGAGCCGCACCAGCTCGACCTGTTCCGTGAGGACCGCGCCCGGGCGATGCAGCTGTTTGCGGATTTCATCGGCAAGGTGGCCGCGCAGCTTCACGCGGCCGGCGAGGTCATCGAGTGGGATATTCCGTTCTGGCTCGAGGACGATACGGTCACCGTGGACGGGGAGTCGGTCAAGCTGCTGACGCACCTGGCCAGGGTGAGCGATACGCTGTGTCTGATGTCCTACCGGGACAAGGCCTCCCAGATTCTGGGGGTCAGCAAGGAGGAAATTGCGGCCGGCGAGACCTACGGCTGCAAGATCATCTGCGGTGTGGAGACCTATTCCAAGGAGGGCAACGCTGTCTCCTTTATGGAGGAGGGCAAGACGGTTATGTACCGCGAGCTGGAGACCGTGTATACCACGCTGAAGACCAAATCGCTGACCGCCTACGGGGTCGCCATCCACCACGTGGACAAGTGGTATAAGCTGAAGAACTGAGCCGCGCCGGATACCCCGGTCGGTGCAGCGGAAAGGGAGAATGACGGATGCAGAAAAAATGGTGGATGCAGAAGAAGTGGTGGATTGCGGCGGTGGCGGCGGCCGAGGTGCTGCTGCTGACGGCCGCAGCGGTATCTTGCTCGATCGAAAAGAACCGTACCCCGGATGCCGGAGCGTCCTCCGTGTCCGGAGCCGACGGGTCGGGTACGACCGCCCCATCCCGGGAATCCTCCCGGCCGGATGCGTCGGATACCGACGGCTCCGATACTCTGCCGAGTGATACGGGCGAGACATCGGACGGCGAGAAAACAACCGAGGGAAGCACAGAAGCTATGACAACGACAACGGCACAGACCACACAGAAAACCACGTCCTCCGCGGCCCCGACCACGCCGACTACGGCGCCGACGGTGCCGGTGATCGAGGACGGCAAGCATATCACCTTCCGCGACACCTCCGCCTCCGGCGGCTCGATCGGCGTCTGGTGGTGGAAGAACGCGGACGCCAAGAATACGGCCACACGTGACCGCTACCTGAAGTTCCTTCAGGAGAATCAGGTCAGCGAGATCTACCTCTCCGCCGGCAACATGAGCAATGCGCAGACCGCCGAATTCATTCGCGCGGCCGCGGCCCGCGGCATGCGGGTCGCCCTGCTGTCGGGTGACGCCTCGTGGATTCAGTCGGGCAACACGGACGTGGTGCGGAAGTATCTGGCCTATCAGAGCCAGGCTCCGGCGGACGCCCGCTATTACGCGCTGCATCTGGATGTGGAGCCGCACCAGCTCGGTGAATTTTCGAGCAACCGCCAGGGCGTGATGCAGCAGTACGCCGACTACGTCGGCAAGGTGGCCGCGCAGCTCCATGCGGCGGGCGAGGCCATCGAGTGGGATATTCCCTTCTGGCTGGAGAGCGACACGGTGACGGTCGGCGGACAGCGCACCTCTCTGCTGGAGTACATCGCGGAGGTCAGCGACACCATCACCGTCATGTCCTACCGCGACTCGTCGGATCAGATTCTGGGCATCAGCCGGGAGGAAATCGCCGCAGCCCGGAAAAAGGGCTGCAAGGTGATTCTCGGCGTGGAGACCTCTTCGAAGGAGGGCAACTTTGTCTCCTTCATGGAGGAGGGCAAGGCGGTCATGTACCGCGAGCTCGGCAAGGTCTACCGTTCCCTGAAGGGCGAAAACCTCCCGGCCTACGGCGTGGCCATTCACCATATGTCCGTGTGGTATAACCTGAAGGACTGATCCGCCCGCCCCATAGGAGGTGCCGTGTCTGCGCGGCATACGCCCGCCTCACCACATCCCGCCCGACACCTTCGCGCAAGCGGCCCGCAAGCGCGTGTGGCCGCACACAACCGCACACAACCGCACACAACCGCGCACACGATGGCGCATGGCTGCGCACAGCCGCATACAGCCGCGCCAACCAGCACGCAGCCCGCACGCAACTCATACGTGCGGAATTGCCGGAACATCCCCTCCCCGTTTGGACGCCTCTGCGGCGGAAAAACGGGGATTTTTCCGTCTGTGCGCGAAAATCCGCGAATTATCTGTCATCTTTGGTTTACACTGTGCAAATTATACGGCCGAAAATACAAATTTGCGCACGTTGACGGTGCGTCATAAGTGTGCTACAATATCGGATAGAAAGGCCGGAGCCGACCGCAATCGGCGCTCGGCGGCCAACTTTGAAGGAAACAGGTGGAGCATATGATCAAATTCGGGACGGGCGGATGGCGCGCCATCATCGGTGACGACTTTATCAAATCCAACATTCAGCGGGTGGCGGCGGCCGTAGCGCGCAAAATGAAGGATGAGAATGCGACGGAAAACGGGTTTGTGATCGGCTACGACCGCCGTTTCCTGTCGGTCGAAGCGACGCAGTGGATCAGCGAGGTCATGGCGGCGGAGGGCATCCATTGCCGCGTGATTGATAAAGAGGCACCGACACCGCTCATCATGTTCACGGTCAACTACTTCAAGACGAAGTACGGCATGGCGGTGACCGCCAGCCATAACCCCGCCACCTATAACGGCATCAAGGTGTTTACGGAGGGCGGCCGCGACGCCACGGAGGACGTGACCCACTCCATCGAGCAGTATATCGAGGCCGTCCGCCCCGAGGACATCCGCACGATCCACTATAAGGACGCGCTGAGCCTCGGACTGGTGGAGGAAATCGATTCGCAGAATATCTATGTGGATTCCATCCTGAAAAGCGTAAACGTGGAGGCCATCCGCGAGCGCCATCTGAAGGTGGCACTGGACCCGATGTTCGGCGTATCGACCCGTTCGATGCAGACGGTGCTGATGACCATGCGCTGCGACGCGGACACCATCCACTATCAGCATGATACGCTGTTCGGCGGCCGCCTGCCGGCCCCGACGGAGGAGACCCTGTTTGACCTGAAGAACTACGTGCTGGAGCACGGGATGGACATCGGCATCGCCACCGACGGCGACGCCGACCGCCTCGGCATCATCGACGAAAGGGGCCGCTACATCTCCGCCAACCAGATTCTGACGGTGCTCTACTACTACCTCCTCAAGTACAAGGGCTGGCACGGTGCGGCCGTGCGCAACCTGGCGACGACGCACATTCTCGATAAGATTGCCAAGGCCTACGGCGAGACCTGCTATGAGGTGCCGGTCGGCTTCAAGTACATTTCCGCCAAAATGAACGAGACAGACGCCATCATCGGCGGCGAATCCTCCGGCGGTCTGACGGTGCGCGGCCACATCCAGGGCAAGGACGGTATCTACGCGGCCTCCCTGATGCTCGAGATGCTGGCAGTGACCGGCAAACCGCTGTCCGGCGTCATCAAGGAGATGGAGCAGACCTTCGGCAAGACCTACAACGTCGAGGCCAACTGCACCTTTGACGCGGAGCGCAAGCCGGAGCTGCTGCACATCCTGTTTGAGGAGAGGAAGCTGCCCGATTTCGGCAAGGAAATCGTCCGCATCGGCTATGAGGACGGCTGCAAGGTGTACTTCAAGGACGACGAGTGGATCATCATCCGCTTTTCCGGCACCGAGCCGCTGCTGCGCGTGTTCTGCGAGGTCAACGACAGCAAGGCCGATGCCAACCGGCTGGTGGAGAAGGTCAAGGAGTTCCTGAAGCTGTAAACGGCGGACAGTAAGAAAAAAAGCGAAAAAAATCGGAAGATTTAGGCTTGCTTTTTGCAAAACAATCCGCTATAATAAGAAAGAAGTCGGGAACAGACGGTTTTGCGGCTTCATCATTTCGGTATTTAGGACGGCGCCAAGCTGTTCTTAGATACAACTCCCCTAAACAAAAGATGCACGGGTCGTAAGGCTCGTGCATCTTTTGTTGTGTCCGCTTTTCCCGCCCGCGGATTTTTTTCGGAAAGCGGGGGAAAAGCGGTTGAAAAGAAGACGGAAATTTGCTATAATAAATCAGATTAAGGGATTCGCTGCCGCGGGGCGGCGGCCGCCCGGAACGGAGAGACACGGGAGGAACACCATGGCGCATACACGGGTCATTTCGCCGGAGGAATGGGCAGTACAGGAGCAATATATCGAGCGGGTGAGGACCCATTACGCCGAGCGGGGCAATGACCGGCCGATGGCGCTGATCCGGACCTTCGGCTGCCAGCAGAACGTCTCGGATTCGGAGCACCTGCGCGGCATGCTGGCGCAGATGGGCTTCGGCTTTACCGAGCAGCCCGAGGAGGCGGACGTCATTCTGTTCAACACCTGCGCCGTGAGGGAGCATGCGGAGGACCGCGTATTCGGCAACGTCGGCGCGCTGAAGGCGCTGAAGCGCCGCAAGCCGTCGCTGCTGATCGGCCTGTGCGGCTGCATGGTGCAGCAGCCGCACATTGCGGACAAGCTCTATCAGAGCTATCCCTTTGTCGGTCTGATTTTCGGAACCCACGTCATGTATCGCTTCCCGGAGCTGCTGCTGTCGGCGCTCGAGCGCCGGCGCACGGTCGCCATCCCGCAGGAGGACGGAAACCTGTCCGAGGAGATTCCGACCTGCCGGACGGACGGGGTGCGGGCATGGCTGCCGATCATGTACGGCTGCAACAATTTCTGTACCTACTGCGTGGTGCCCTACGTGCGCGGCCGCGAGCGCAGCCGTGATCCCGAGGCAGTGCTGCGGGAGGCGCGCGGGCTCGTAGCCGCCGGCTATAAGGAGATTACGCTGCTCGGCCAGAACGTCAATTCCTACGGCCGCGGCGAGGCGCACGGCGTGGATTTCCCGGAGCTTCTGCGGCGTATCAATGCGATCGAGGGCGACTTCCTCATCCGCTTTATGACGTCGCACCCGCGGGACGCCACACCGCGCCTGTTCGATACCATCGCGCAGTGCGAAAAGGTGTCGCGGCATTTTCATCTGCCGTTCCAGTCGGGCAGTGACCGCGTGCTGAAGGCCATGAACCGCCACTACACGCGGCAGCAGTACCTGGACCTGATTGCGTATGCCCGCCGGGCGGTGCCCGATATCGCCTTTACCAGCGACGTCATCGTCGGCTTCCCCGGCGAAACGCGCGAGGACTTTGAGCAGACGCTGTCGCTGATTGACGAGGTGCGCTTCGTGTCGCTGTATACCTTCATCTTTTCGCCGCGGGTGGGGACACCGGCCGCCTCCCTGCCGGATCCGGTTCCGGCGGAGGAAAAGAGCCGCTGGTTTGCCGAGCTGACCGCGCGGCAGGAGGAGATTGCGGCGCAGCGCTCGGCCTCCCTGCTCGGAACGCGCCACCGGGCGCTCATCGGACAGGAGGCGGACGGCTACTGGGAGGCGCGCCTGCCCTCCAACGAGGTGGTGCGGGTCGAGGGCCCGGCCGAGCCGGGACAGACCGTCACGGTGGAAATCACCGAGACGCGCAGCTGGATTTTGATCGGGCGCATCGTGGAGTAGCTCCGCGGCCCGTTCGGAATATAGAACATCCAAACAACGTGGTATACACGGGAAAAGGAGATATACGGTATGGATCAGATTTTGGAAATGGCGAAGGAGCTCGGAGAGGCGCTGCAGCAGGATGAGCGGTTTATTCGGGTGCAGATGGCGCAGACCGCGGCCGATCAGGACGAGGAGCTGCAGAAGATGATCGGTGAGTTCAACCTGCAGCGGATGGCCATCTCCAACGAGGCCGGCAAGGACGACCGCGACGAGGAGAAGCTCTCGAAGATGAACGAGGAGATCCGCGACCTGTACGCGAAGATCATGGATAATGCCTCCATGCAGGCTTATAATAACGCCAAGCCGGCGCTGGAGGCGCTGGTCGGCAAGGTATCGCGCATCATCACGCTGTCGGCGCAGGGCGAGGACCCCTATGCCGAGGAGACCGAAAACGGGGGCTGCACGGGAAGCTGTGCCTCCTGCGGCGGCTGCCACTGAGCCTTGGCGGCAGCTGCCCGGCTCCGGCTTTGAAAGCGCTCCCCCCGGAGCGCGCAAAAGCGGGGCCTTTTTTTGCAGAGGCCGCGGCGGCCTCTGCGCGGATCGGAAGGAATTACGGGCTGTATCGGCCGGAGGGACGTGAGGCATCGTGGCGGAAATGACCCCGATGATGAAGCAATATCTCGAAATCAAGGAGCAGTACCCGAACTGCATTCTGTTTTTCCGTCTCGGAGATTTCTACGAGATGTTTTTTGACGATGCCAAGCTCGCCTCTCAGGAGCTGGAGCTGGTGCTGACGGGGAAGGACTGCGGCCTTGACGAACGGGCGCCGATGTGCGGCGTACCGTTCCACAGCTGCGACGGGTACATTGCGCGCCTGGTGAGCCGCGGCTACAAGGTGGCCATCTGTGAGCAGACGGAGGACCCGGCCACCGCCAAGGGACTTGTCCGGCGGGATGTGGTGCGGATCGTCACGCCGGGAACGGTGATCGAGGGCAGCATGCTCGACGAAGCCCGCAACAACTATCTGAGTGTGCTGTACATGGAAAATGAGCGCGACGCGGGCCTCTGCTTCGCGGACTGCTCGACGGGCGAGCTGCTGCTGACCGAGCTTGCGGGCGACGATCTGACGCTGCGGATTACCGGGGAGCTCGGCCGGTTTGCGCCGCGGGAGCTGCTGCTGAACCGCACGGCGGCCGGCGTGCGCGAGGTGACGGCCTTTGCCGCCGACCGCCTCGGCATTACGCCGGAGCAGCGGGAGGACAGCTGCTTTGACGCGGACCGCTGCACGGCCCGCATCCTGTCCCATTTTCAGTGCGAATCGCTGGACCGCTTCGGGCTGGAGCCCTCCTCGGCGGCGGTCAAGGCACTCGGCTGCCTGCTCGATTACCTCTACGCGACGCAGATGACGGGTCTGTCTCGCCTGGATCGCTTGGAGATTTACACCGATGCGCAGTACATGCGGATGGATCTGAACACCCGCCGGAATCTGGAGCTGACCGAGACGATGCGCAATAAGGAAAAGCGCGGCTCGCTGCTCGGCGTGCTCGACCAGACCAAAACGGCCATGGGCAAGCGCCTGATCCGCACCTGGATTGAGCAGCCGCTGCTGAAGCCGGCGGCCATTCTGCGGCGGCAGAATGCCGTGGAG
>URYX01000023.1 GCA_900552225.1 uncultured Oscillospiraceae bacterium
GGGGGGGCTGTCGGTTATCGGAAAACGCGGGGCGCAGGCTCAGAGGGTGGCCCGGGCGATGGAGGCGATATCGCCCACACCGTTCAGCACGGCGGTGGGGCGGTAGGCATACGTCTTGAGTGTTTCGCGGGTGGACACGCCGGAGAGCACCAGCACGGTGGACATGCCGCTCTCCATGCCGGAGATGATGTCCGTATCCATGCGGTCCCCGACCATGACGGCCTCGGCGGAGTGGCACTGCAGCATCCGCAGTCCGGTGCGCATCATCAGCGGATTGGGCTTGCCGCAGAAATAGGCCTGGGTTCCGGTGGCCATTTCGATGGGCGCAATCAGGGCGCGGCAGGCCGGGGCAATGCCGTTTTCGATGGGGCCGGAGACGTCGGAGTTGGCACCGATGAGCTTGGCGCCGCCGATGACCAGATTGGTGGCCTTGGTCAGCGTATCCAGGGAGTAGGAGCGGCCCTCTCCGACGACCACATAGTCGGGGTTGACGTCGTTCATGGTGATGCCGGCGTCGTAGAGCGCGTTGAGCAGTCCCGCCTCACCGATGGCGAACACGGAGCAGCCGGGGGCCTGCTCATGCAGAAAGGCGGCTGTGGCGAGAGCGCTCGTGTAGAAATGCTCCTCCGGCACATCAAGCCCCATACGGGCGAGCTTCTGATTCAGCTCCCGCGGGGTGTAGCCGCTGTTGTTGGTCAGAAACAGGTATTCCTTGTTTTCGTCGTGCAGCCACTGAATGAATTCCGCCACGCCGGGCAGAATGCGGTTGCCGTGGTAGATGACGCCGTCCATATCGCAGATAAAGCCTTTTTTGGTGTTGAAATCCAGAGAGGTTGAAATATCCATTGATGATCCGTCCTTATGCTATTATAACATCCTCATTATACCATCCCGTTTGACAAATTGCCATAGAAAACCCGTAAAATTTTTGAAATGTGCGGGAGGCGGTGCGCAAATACTTTTTGACAAGGGCGCGGAGGTATGCTATACTACCATATATCGGTGCGCGGGCGGCAAATAAATCAAGATGTCGTGCCCGTTTATTGCCGTCCGGGACAGGTGATGCCCCGGAAAACGCCCCCGCGGAGCGCCGCGGAGGGGATACGGCGGGGGCCGCCCGACAGGAATTTTGAATGAGGAGTGGAGAGCATTGACCGGTGGATCGGATATAGAGATTGCGAGACGGTGCCGGATGCGGCCCGTGACCGACATTGCGCGGGAGGCGGGGCTGCGGGAGGAGGACGTGGAGCTGTACGGCCGCTACAAGGCCAAGATTTCCCTCTCCGCACTGCAGCACTGCCCGGGCCCGGACGGAAAGCTGATTTTGGTGACGGCCATCACGCCGACACCGGCCGGTGAGGGGAAAACCACGACTACCATCGGGCTGGCGGACGGACTGCGGCGTATCGGCCGGCGGGTGACGGTGGCGCTGCGGGAGCCGTCGCTCGGCCCCGTATTCGGCCTCAAGGGCGGCGCGACGGGCGGAGGCTATGCGCAGGTGGTGCCCATGGAGGACATCAACCTGCATTTTACGGGAGATTTTCATGCGATCGGCGCGGCCAACAACCTGCTGGCCGCCATGCTGGACAACCACATCCAGCAGGGAAACGAGCTGCGTATTGACGGGCGGCGCATCACCTGGAGGCGCTGTGTCGATATGAACGACCGCCAGCTGCGGTATATCACGGACGGGCTCGGCGGGCCCTCCAACGGTGTGCCGCGTGAGGACGGCTTTGACATCACCGTGGCCAGCGAGGTGATGGCGGTGCTGTGTCTGGCGGAGTCGATGACCGACCTGAAGGCGCGGCTGGCGCGTATCGTCGTCGGATATACGTATGACGGGAAGCCGGTCACCTGCGCCGATCTGAAGGCGCAGGGCGCCATGGCGGCGCTCCTGAAGGAGGCTATGAAGCCCAATCTGGTGCAGACGCTCGAGGGGACGCCGGCGCTTGTGCACGGAGGGCCGTTTGCCAATATTGCCCACGGCTGCAATTCCGTGACGGCCACGCGACTGGCCCTGAAGCTCGGGGAGTATACGGTGACCGAGGCGGGCTTCGGAGCGGATCTGGGGGCGGAAAAGTTCCTCGACATCAAGTGCCGCGCGGCGGGGCTGACTCCGTCGGCCGTGGTGGTGGTGGCCACGGTGCGGGCGCTGAAGATGCACGGCGGGCTCGGCAAAGCGGAGCTCGGGAGCGAGGATACGGAGGCGCTTGCGCGCGGAATTCCGAACCTGCTGCGGCATGTCTCCAATATGAAAAACGTATACGGGCTGCCCTGCGTGGTGGCGGTGAACCGCTTCCCGACCGATACCGACCGCGAGATTGCGTGTGTGATCGACCGGTGCCGGGAGCTCGGGGTGCGCACGGTGCTCTCCACTGTATGGGCGGACGGCGGCCGGGGCGGCGAGGCACTCGCACGGGAGGTAGTGCGGCTTTGCGAGGAGGAGACGCCGCACTTCGCCTTCAGCTACAATTCGGAGCAGAGTATCGGGGACAAAATTGAGGCCGTGGTGAAAAAGGTGTACGGCGGAGACGGCATCCGGGTGCTGCCCGAGGCGCAGCGGCAGATCGAGTGGCTGACGGCGCTCGGGTTCGGGAAGCTCCCAGTCTGCATCGCCAAGACGCAGTACAGCTTTTCGGATAATCCGGCGCTGCTTGGAGCGCCCGAGGGCTTTACCGTTACAGTGAAGCAGGTGCGTGTTTCCGCCGGGGCCGGGTTTATCGTGGTGCTGACGGGGGATATTATGACCATGCCGGGGCTTCCGAAGCGCCCGGCGGCGGAGAGCATCGATGTGGATGAGGACGGCCGGATTACCGGGCTGTTCTGATACGGAAGAATACAGGAGGGGCGATGAGCATGCATCGCCCCTGCGGCTTTATAAAAGGAATTTAATAGTCTGAGCATCAGGGGCACACGGAAAAATACCGTGTGCCCCTGATGCTCAGACTGCGGAGAGACGCCCTCTGCTGCTTTTGCGGTCTGCGGAGAGCCGCTGCCGCTTTGCGGCTTCCGGGGAGGGGTGGCTACTGCCGCATTTTGCGGTAGGTGTTGGGGCGCATTCCGATATAGCGGGCAAAGGTGCGCGACAGATGCTGGGTATCGTAAAAGCCGACCGCGTGCGCGATGCGCTCGAGCGGCAGAGAGGTGTTGATCAGCATCTGCTGGGCGGCGTTGATGCGCTGCATGGCGATGTAATCCTTGATGGTCTGGCCGGTCTGCTCGCGGAACAGGCGCGACAGGTGGGGAACCGAGATGTGGCAGTAATCGGCAATTTCCTTCACCTGGATGCTGCGCGAATAGTTGGCGTAGATGTAGAAAATGGCAGAGGTGACATAGGGGGAGGAGCCGGCATATTCCGAGAAGGAGAGGTTGCGGATACGGACGGGAATCCAGGTGTCCCTGCGCGGAATCGGAATGGCGTAGGGCAGGTCGTTGTAGTGGTTGAGGCGGGTCAGCGAAAAGCCGATGTTGCCGGTCATGTTGCTTTTCAGGTAAAAGGTGATGCAGTATTCCTCCCGGTGAGGGCGCAGGTCGAGATGCAGCCGCAGGCTGGGCCATACCCAGACATGATAGGGGGTTTCGTTCAGGGTGCGGATCTGCGCAGTATGATGCCCGCGGTACAGCTCCTTTTTCGGCTCCAGGGTCAGGTTGCCGTCGAGCGGCAGGGAAATCTCCGCACCGTGGGCCCACAGTGTGCCGAGCAGGTAGGGGCTGTCCTCGTCGTCGGGGTTGTCCGGCTCCTGTGACCAGATCCGGACATCACTGAACAGAATTTCGCGGCCGGCCTCCAGCGGATGGTAGTGGTTGCCGCGGGAGTAAAAGGCGATGCCGCCGACATCCTGCAGAATGTCGTCGCGCCGCTGCCGTCCCAGCAGCAGGGTGTGCAGCAGGATGGAGGTCAGCGCGGCGGAGGCCAGGGCACCGCTCTCCGGAAGCTGCTGCTCGGCGGCCCGCTGCAGGTCACCGAACAGCAGGTGGGAAATGTCCTGCGGCTGAAACGGAATTTGCGTGCTCGTATGAATCCGCAGCGGGACGGGCGGCTCTCCGGGGACGTCGGTGCTGGCGAAAAACTCGAAATCGACCATCAGCAGACCTGCTCCCGCCTCCTCGGGCGCCGCCAGCTGCCAGAGGGAGGGGCTTTTCACAAAAAAGCTGTGCTTCCCCTTCAGCGTGCAGACCGGCTGCGGGGAGCTGACGGTGATCTCACCGTTCAGCACATAAAAGAGACCCTGATGCTCAATGCTGACTGTCTCCCGCTCGCCTGCCCGGAGGCTCAGCAGGCGCAGCTCCCGGATGCGCGAAAGGTAGTGAGGGTATTCCCGGATGTTCCAATAGTCAAAAAAACGAGGCTCCAAAGCGGTCCCTCCCGGTTTCATAAAAATAGACAAAAAGAAAACGAGACTACAGCGCTATCATAACATATTTTTAAGGAAAGTCAAGAATGGACGCGGAAAAACAGCGGGAATTTCCAGAGAAAAAATGGAAATGATCGATTTGTACCACAAATTGATTGAATTGTCACTGGCGTAACGGCGTTAAAAAGTTTATGATTTAATCAAGAAACGAAAAGGGCCCGCGGAAATATTTAGCTAAAATATGGAGTGCGTCGGATGCGGAGCCAAGAGAGCGGAAAGGACACGGGTGAAGGCATGAAGCAAAAACGGAAGCAGATCATCGCGGGGGCACTCGCGGTGGTACTCGTCGGAACGCTGCTGCTCATCGGGCTTGGGGACCGGTCGATACAGGCGAAGGGAACCGTACCGAACCTCAGTGCGGCACAGAAGGAAAACAGCTATGCGGCCTACCGGGAGCGGTATGCGCCGATTTCCGCGGGATTTCGCCGGACATGGAATGCGGCGGAGCAGGTGACGGGCGATGCGGCCTGGCGCGTGGACTCCGACGCGGAGGGACGGTATGTCTATCTGCCCGACGAGGGCAGCGTGACCTGGACGGTGGAGGTCGAGCAGGCCGGGCGCTATGAGCTCTGGCTGACCTACTGCCCGGCGGAGGGCAACAGCGGCGACATCCAGCGCACGCTGCTGGTCAACGGCAGTCTGCCGTATGAGGAGGCCTCCGGCCTCCGGTTTCGCCGCACCTGGGCCAACAAGGGAGACGTACAGCAGGATCTGTACGGAAACGATATCCGCCCGCTGCAGGTGGAGGAGAGCCGGTGGGAAACGGCCTGCTGCCGCGACAGCGAGGGGTATGTGACCGAGCCGCTGACGGTGTATCTGGAGCAGGGGCAGAACACGCTGACGCTGTCGGCGGAGCGGGAGCCGATGCTGCTGCGGCAGCTGACGCTGCAGTCGCCCACCGTGCTGCGTTCCTATGAGCAGGTGCGGGCCGAGTATGAGGCCAAGGGGTATACGGAGGCCGCGGGAGTGCTGCGGCAGATCGAGGGAGAGGCGGCGCGCTACAAGTCTTCCCCGACGCTGTATCCGCTGTCGGATACCTCCACCTGCGCGACCGAGCCGTATGTGCCGTCGGTCATCAAGCTGAACACCATCGGCGGAACGCGGTGGTCGTATGTCGGGGATTATCTGGAGTGGTCCTTTGAGGTGCCGCAGAGCGGTCTGTATCAGATTGCGGTCAAGGCCCGGCAGAACGTGACCAGCGGACTGGTCTCCTCCCGCCGGGTGCTAATTGACGGCAGCGTGCCCTTTGCCGAAATGGACAGCATCAGCTTTTTCTACGACAGTGACTGGCAGTCGGTGGTGCTCGGCAGCGGAGAGGAGCCCTACCGCTTTTATCTGGAGGCGGGCACGCACACGCTGCGCATGGAGGTCACGCTCGGAGACATGGGACAGGTGCTCGGCGTGACGCAGGACGTGCTGACACAGCTCAACCGGATTTACCGGGAAATCATCATGCTGACCGGCACCAGTCCGGACACCATGCGCAACTACCGCTTTGAGGAGACGCTGCCGGAGACGGTGGAGAACATCCGGACGCAGTGCCGGATCCTGGAGAGCGTGCGTGCGGCACTGGAGGAGTATACCGGCCAGGAGGACGGCAATGCCGCCATCCTCGGCACCCTGATCCGACAGCTGACGGTCATGGGGGATAAGCCGGCCAAGATTGCCGAAAACCTGAGCTATTTCAAGACCAACATCGGCTCGCTCGGTACCTGGGTCAACGATATGAGCTCGCTCAATCTGGAAATTGACTATCTGACGGTGTATTCGCCCGATCAGACGCTGAAATCCCCGAAGGCGGGCTTCTTCCGCAGCATCGGCTATAACGTGAGACGGTTTATTGATGCGTTTACGCTCGATTACAACAAGATCGGCACACTGGTGGAAACGGACGAGGGAAACACGATCACGGTGTGGTCGTCGGCCGGCCGCGATCAGATGCAGACGCTGAAGGTGATGCTGAACGACTCCTTTACGCAGGAGACGGGCATCGGCGTGAATCTGGAGCTGGTCGAGGACGGAGCGCTGCTGTCGGCCACGGTGGCCGGCATCGGGCCGGATGTGGCGCTCGGGGTCGGGCAGAGCTTGCCGGTGGATTATGCGCTGCGCGGTGCGGTGGCGTCTCTGGAGAGCTTCGGAAGCTATGATGGGGTGATTTCCCGCTTCCCGCAGGAGCTGCTGGTGCCGTACCGCATGGACGGCAGTCTGTATGCCCTGCCGGAGTCCATCTCCTTCCCGGTGCTGTATTACCGCACCGATATTCTGGAGCGGCTCGGGGTCGAGGTCCCGCAGACATGGGACGACGTGATTGCACTGACGACGGTGCTGAGCAACAACAATATGTCCTTTGGCTTCCCGTATTCGACGACGGCAGATCCCGGCGGAGGACTTTCGCTGTTCTATTCGCTGCTGATGCAGAAGGGCGGAGAGGTGTATGCCGGGGACAAGACGCACAGTCTGCTCGACTCGGATATTGCGGTCAGCGCGTTCAAGCAGTGGACGAATTTTTACTTAAACTACGGGCAGCAGCTCGAAATCAACTTTGTCAACCGTTTCCGCACCGGTGAGATTCCGATCGGTATTGCCGCACAGTCGGTGTACAACACGCTGATCGTCTCCGCGCCGGAAATCAAGGATCTGTGGAGCTTTACGCTGATTCCGGGTACGGAGCGGAAGGACGGGAGCATCGACCGCACGGCGCTGGTCAATTCCGCCTGCTGCGTGATCCTGCAGAGCTCGGACAAGAAGGAGGCGGCCTGGCAGTTCCTGGATTGGTGGACGCGCGAGGACATCCAGCTCCGGTTCGGACGGGAGATGGAGAGCGTGCTCGGTGCCTCCGCCCGTTATCCGACCGCCAACCTGAAGGCGTATGAGTCGCTGCCGTGGACGCGGGCGGAGTGGCAGGTGCTCGAGCAGTCGATGCAGAACGGACGGTGCGTGCCGGAGGTGCCCGGAGGCTATTTCACCTCCCGGCATATCAACAACGCCTTCCGCTCGGTGGTGCTGCAGATGAGCGACGTCAAGGATACGCTGCTGGACTACGTCGATGCCATCAACCGTGAGATTACGAAAAAACGGCAGGAGTTCGGCCTGACCGTATCCTGAGCCGTGCGTTTTCGGGGCACGGATTCGTCGGTCAGCCATGGACAAGAGAGGAGTATACTCATGCAACAACTCAGCGGATGGTTCCGCGGGAAGCGGGCGCAGTGGAAGCACGGCTGCCGCCTGGCGGCCCGCAACTGGGACTGCTATCTGTTTATCCTTCCGTTTTTTCTGATATTCGCCGTGTTTGTGATTGCGCCGGTGTTTATGGCGCTCTATTACAGCTTTACCTATTTCAATGTGCTGCAGGATCCGAAATGGATCGGCTGGCAGAACTATGTGGAGCTGTTTACGGGCGACGAGATTTTCATCAAGTCCGTCAAAAATACATTCCTGATTGCCCTGGTGACCGGCCCGTTCGGGTATCTGGCCTCGTTTTTGCTGGCGTGGTCCATCAACGAGCTGAAGCCGGCGCTGCGGGCGCTGATGGTGACCATCATGTACGCGCCGTCCATCTCCGGCGGGGCCTATATGATCTGGACGATTATCTTCAGCGGCGACGAGCACGGCTATATCAACAGCCTGCTGATGAGCACGGGGCTGGTGACCTCCCCGATCCAGTTCTTTACGGATACCAACTGGATGATCTGGGTCTGCATTCTCGTGATGCTGTGGATGAGCCTCGGCGCCGGCTTTTTGGCCTTTGTCGCCGGCTTCCAGACGGTGGATAAGAGCTACTATGAGGCGGGATATGTCGAAGGGGTGCAGAACCGGTGGCAGGAGCTGTGGCACATCACCCTGCCGATCATGAAGCCGCAGCTGCTGTTCGGCGCGGTGATGAGCATCACGGCGGCCTTTTCCTGCGGCTCGGTCTCCTCGGCGCTGTTTGGGCAGCCGAGTACCGACTATGCGGTACATACGGCGCTCAACCACATGACCGATTACGGCGGAGTGCGGTACGACATGGGCTATGCCTGCGCCATTGCGACGCTGCTCTTTTTGGTGATGATCGGGTGCAATGAGCTGATTCAGCGCACACTGAGCAAAATAGGAGAATGACGATGCGCAAGGAAAAACTGTTACAACCGAAAAAGCGCTCCGGCGCCAAGGCCTTTGAGGCGCGCGGTACCGGAGGAAAGATTGCCAACTTCCTGTTCCTCTGCATCATCGCCCTGTTTATGGCGATTCCGCTTGTGCTGGTGGTCGGCAATGCGTTCAAGCCGATGGATGAGCTGTTTGTGTGGCCGCCGCGGCTGTTTCCGCAGCACCCGACGCTTGACAATTTCCGCAACATTTCCGCGCTGATGAGCGATTCGTGGATTCCGATGTCCAAATACCTGTTCAATACGGTGTTTGTGACGCTGAGCTCCACGCTGCTGCACGTGATTGCCGCCTCCATGGCGGCCTACGCCCTCGAAAAGCGGGAGTTCCCCCTGAAGCGGTTTTTGTTCCGCCTGGTGGTCATTTCTCTGATGTTCTCGAGCGCGGTAACGCAGATTCCGAGCTATCTGATTATGGCAAAGCTGCACTGGGTGGACACCTACTGGGCACTGGTGATTCCGCCGATTGCCTCGGCCATCGGGCTCTATCTGATGAAGCAATTCATGTGCAACCTGCCGAATGCGCTGCTGGAGTCGGCGCGGATGGACGGTGCGTCGGAATTCCGCATTTACTGGCAGATTGTGATGCCGCTGGTGCGGCCCGCATGGCTGACGCTGATTATTTTCTCGTTCCAGAGCACGTGGGGCACCACCGGCGGAAGCTACATCTTCTCGGAGAGCCTCAAGACGCTCAGCTATGCGCTCAATCAGATTCTGAAGGGCGGTATTGCGCGGGCCGGCGCCGGTTCGGCGGTCAGCCTGATTATGATTATCCCGCCTGTGCTGGTGTTTATTTTCACGCAGAGAAACATCCTGCAGACCATGGCCAATTCCGGTATGAAGGATTGACCCGGGAGGTACCGTGCAATGGCCGGGCGGCCTCGGAAAGGATGGTAGGTGTAATTTGAAAGCTATACATAAACGGGCGGCGTCGCTGCTCTGTGCGGTGCTTCTGCTGCCGACGGCGGGGCTGTCCGCCGCGGCCTCGGGAGTCTTTGACAGCTACGTATACGATACCGACCGGGAGGCGGTCAGTGCGCCGGATGCGGTGACGCTGGCGGCGGTGTATACCGGGCAGGATCTTGGGGTCGGTGCGCTGTCGTCGGCGTCGGATATCTGCACCGATGCGGACGGGCGGCTGTATATCGCGGACACGGGCAATAACCGCATTGTGGTGCTCGGGGCCGACGAACGGGTCGAGCGCACGATCGACGGATTTACGGACGCGGCGGGGGCACAGCAGCATCTGGCCGCACCGCAGGGCGTGTTTGTGCACGATGACGGCCGGGTGTACATTGCCGATACGGGTAACCAGCGCATCGTTATCCTGAACGCGGACGGTACGCTGGAGCGGCTGGTGGGGGCACCGGAGTCCTCTGTGCTGGCGAAGGATTTCGTATTCAAGCCCACCAAGCTGGCGGTGGATACCGCGGACCGCATATTCGTGGTGTCCTCCGGCTTCAATATGGGACTTCTGCAGCTGGACAAACACGGAAATTTTGTGCAGTGCCTCGGCGCTCCGAAGGTGACCTATACGCTGTGGGAGTACATCTGGAACCTGTTTTCCACGGAGGCCCAGAGAGCGCGCAGCGCCTCCTTTGTGCCGACGGAATACAACAATGTGACCATTGACGGGGAGAATTTCCTGTTTGTGACCTCCTCCTCCTACGATATGTGGGAGTATCTGGGCGGCGGCATTCAGCCGCTGAAGCGCCTCAATGCCAAGGGTGACGACATCCTGCGCAAGAATGGCAACGGAATGCCCTACGGCGACACCGAGGTGATCCGGACCGGCAGCTACCGCGGCCCCTCCACGTTGGTGGATGCGGCGACGATGGGCTACGGGATGTATGCCATCCTGGATGCCAACCGCTCCCGCGTGTTTGTCTACAACAGCGACGGCGAGCTGCTGTTCATGTTCGGCGGGCCGGGGGAGAAGAAGGGAGCCTTCCGCACGCCGTCGTCGTTCGCCTTTGTGCGGGACAGCTTCTATATTCTGGATTCCACCAAGCAGACGCTGACGCGCTACACGATGAATGACTACGGTAAGCAGCTTTACGAGGCCACCGCGTGCCACGACCGCAGCGAATACGACCGCGAGCAGGAGATCTGGCAGGCGATTGCCGACGAAAACATCAATCAGTCGGCCGCGCTGGTGGGCATCGGCAAGGCGGCCTACCGCAACAAGGACTACACCGAGGCCATGCGGCTGTTCCGCCTGGCGGAGGACAAAACGAACTATTCCAAGGCGTATCAGAAATACCGCTCCGACTGGGTCGGGGAAAACTTCGGCCGCATGATGGCGGTGCTGGCGGCGGTGATCGCGGCCGTTCTGGTGTACCGGGCCGTGCGCAGACGGCGCGGCACGGTGCAGCCGGACATTCACAGCTACCGCGGTACCCTGCGGTATGCGCGGCACATGAGCGTGCATCCGCTCGAGGGAGCCTGGGATCTGAAGCGGGAGCGGCGCGGTAGCATGGCGGCGGCGATGACGCTGCTCGGGCTGTGCTGCGTGGCGATGCTGCTGTACGATTGTTTTACGGGCTTTATCTTCTGCGGTGTCAAGGCGGAGGAGCGCAATCTTCTGCTGGAGTTTGCCAAGGTGCTGGGGCCGTTCTTCCTGTTCTGTGCCTGCAACTGGTGCGTGACGTCGCTGGTCGGCGGTGAGGGCAGCTTCCGCGACATTGTGATGGCGGCCGCCTATTCGCTGATGCCGCTTGTCATCCTGCTGCCGCTTGCCACACTGCTCAGCCATGTGCTGACGCTGGAGGAGCGCGACTTCTACATTGTGTTCGTCGTGCTGGCCGTGCTGTGGGCGGCGGGGCTGCTGATCTGCTCCAATAAACAGATTCACAATTATTCCATGGGAAGGGCCATCGGCATTTTACTGCTGACCGTTTTGGTCATGCTGATCGTGGTGTTCCTGATGGTGCTGGCCTTTGTATTGGTCCAGCAGTTTGTCAGCTTCGTCTCGGATATCATCGACGAGCTGTACCTGCGGTGAGGAGGGATACCATGAAAATCAGACAACGGATCGGTGCCCTCGGGACGGCGGCTGTCCTGATGCTGGGGCTGCTGCCCGGCTGCAGCCGGACCCCGGCGGCGGAGGAGCACCGCAAGGCCTCCTTCCTGTCGCCGCAGACCACCGAAAACGACCTGAGCTCGACGGAATTTCGCACCATGGCAGAGACGGCACAGCTGCGGCTGGAGCTCAATGCGGACACCGGCGTGATCCATGTCGTCTCCAAGGAGACGGGGCGCGTGTGGTCCTCGGAGAGCAGCCAGGGACAGGCGCAGCTTACGCTGTCCTATTCCAACGAGGCCGGCACGGTCGGCTATATGAACAGCTATGACGATGCGGTCAAGCGCGGTCAGTACCGCGTTGAGGCGGTGGACGGCGGCTTCCGGATGCAGTATTCGCTCGGGCGGATCGAAAACAATCTGCTCGGCCCGGTGCTGATGAGTGTGGAGCATTTCGAGGCGGTGCGCGAGGCCTCCTCGGCCCGCAACCGTCAGGTGCTCGGCACCGTCTACTATCTGGCGGACGTGCAGACGATGGAGAAGGAAAAGCGGGAAAAGCTGCTGGCCGACTACCCGATTCTGGCGGATCAGCCGCTGTATGTGCTCTATAACACCTCCATGACCGGCAGCGTCAAGTCGCAGCTCGACAAGGTGCTGCGCGAGGGCGGCTATACGGAGGAGGATCAGGCCGAGGACGAGGCCCTGTATGAGAATCTCGAGGAAAAGGCGGAGCCGCGGTTCAATGTGACCGTGTACTACACGCTCGACGGAGACGCCCTGCGGGTGCGCATTCCCATGGAGGAGCTGTTCTGCTACGACACGGTGCCGATGGAGACGCTGAGCGTGCTGCCGTATTTCGGCCAGCCGTCGCAGGAGGAGAGCGGCTATTGGCTGCTGCCGGACGGCTCCGGCTCGGTGATGAACTGGTATAACGGCAAGGGCGACCTGCAGGACTACGTGCTGCCGATTTACGGGCAGAACTACGACCTGCTGCTTGACGAGAGAGTCAGCGAGAACGCGACGGCGGTGCTGCCGCTGTTCGGCTGCCACACCGGGGAGGACGGCTTCCTCTCGGTCATCGACGGCGGAGCCGCCATGGCCACCCTGGTGGCGGCCCCCGGCAACGACCGCAAGCTGCCGCAGGCCTATCTGCGGTTCCGCGTGACCGAAAAGGCGCAGATGGATGCCATCGTCGTCAATTCCTCCACGCTGAACAACAATTATTATACGCTGCACGAGACCGAGCGCTATACCGGAGATCTGCAGCTGTCCTATTACTTCCTGAGCGGCGAAAGCAGCGACTACAGCGGCATGGCGCAGCGCTACCGCGCACTGCTGCCGGAGCGCACGACCGCTCAGACGGTGCCGCTGGTGGCGGAGACGGTCGGTGTGGTGGACGTGACCGGAAACATCCTCGGCATCTCCGTGCGGCAGCAGCGGCTGCTGACCTCCTACGAGGAGGCGGCCCGCATGGCGCGCGAGCTGAAGGAGGCCGGCGCGGACGGACTGACGCTGCGGCTGTCGGGCTATCTGAACGGCGGCTACCGCCAGGCCATCCTGAAAAAGCCCGCCGCCAATGCCAAGGCGGGCAGCAGCCGGGAGCTCGGGGAATGGATTGCCGCGCTGGAGGCCGAGGGCATTCCGGCGTATCTGGACGCCGACCTGCAGACGGCCTATAAGGACGGCTGGTTTGACGGCTTCAGCCGCTCCTCGGATGTCATCCGGTTTCTGAGCAAGGAGGTCGGCGTGCAGTATCCGTTCAACCCGGCGAGCTTCCAGCCGCTGACCTCGGAGCGTGCCCGGTACATTCTGCGTCCGGCCGCGGTGCGGGCCTGTGCGGAGGCGTTCGGCGGCTTTGCCGATACCTACGGCATCGGGCGGCTTTCGCTGCGGGAGATCGGACAGAGCCTCCATGCGGATTACACGCAGGAGGCGAGCACCTGCCGGGAGGAGGCGCTCCGTCAGCTGACGGAGACGGTGCAGAAGCTGGGAGAATCGCACAGCCTCATGCTGAGCGGCGGGCAGACGGCGTTTGCCGGAATGGCGGATCTGATCGTGGATCTGCCGCTGACCGACAGCGGCGCGGATATTACCGATTACAGCGTGCCCTTTGCCGCCATGGTGTACAGCGGCCGCACCGCCTATACGGGCGGCTGCTCCAACCTGGAGTACGGAAGCGAGAACGAGTATCTGCAGCTGATCGAAAACGGCGCGGGGCTGTATGTGCGGCTGTGCGCCGGGGACGGCATGGCGCTGCAAAACACGGATTTCGCCGCGTGGTTCTCCTGCGGCTATGAGGTGCAGAAGCCCAAGGTGCTGGCACGCTACCGGACGCTGTGCGAGGCGCTGGAGGGCTGCGCCGGCCTGCAGCTGACGGAGCACCGGAGAATCAGCGATCAGGTGGCCTGCTCCACCTTCGCAAGCGGCGTCCGCCTGTACGTCAACTACGGGGATACCCCCTACACCTTGGAAAACGGGGCCGTCGTGGAGGCACACGGCTACTATCGGGAAAAGGAGGCGGCGGCATGAAACGGTCCGGACGGTATACATCCTTTGCCAAACGGCGGATGCGGACGGGTATCTGCTTTGTGATGCCCTTTGTGGTCGGAGCGGTCGTCTTTGTCCTGATCCCCTTCTTTCAGGCCCTCTATTTCAGCCTGTGCGACCTGAAGCTGACGGCCGACGGCTATACCCTGAATTTTGTGGGGCTGGCCAACTACAACCAGGCCTTTGCCGTGGATCCGAATTTCCGCAAGGAGCTGCTGTCCTCGGTGGGCAACATGCTCGTCAATGTGCCGCTGACCGTGCTGTTCGCCTTCTTCATGGCGAGCCTGCTCAATCAGAAGTTTATCGGCCGGTCGGTGGCGCGGGTGATCCTGTTTGTGCCGGTCATCATCTCCTCCGGCATCGTCACGAACCTCATGGCCGGAGACCTGATGAATAATCTGCTGCAGTCGGCGGACAAGACCAACGATTCGCTGGCGGCCGGAGGCGGCATGGCGACGGCGTTTGTCGAGATGATGAATCAGATGAGCATGGACAGCCGGATTGTCAATTTCATCGTGGAGGCGGTCGGACGGCTCTCGGATATCATCACGATGGCGGCGGTGCCGACGGTCATCTTCCTGGCCGGGCTGCAGGCCATCTCCGAATCGGTCTACGAGGCGGCATACATGGAGGGAGCCACCGGCTGGGAGGTTTTCTGGAAGATCAGCTTCCCGATGGTCAGTCCGCTGATTCTCGTGACAGTGGTCTACAGCATCGTCGATTCCTTCACGAACATCAGCAACACGGTCATCAACACGATCCACACGACCAGCTTCACCTCTATGAAGTTCGGACTCGGAGCCGCCATGGCCATTGCGTATATGGCCATCATCCTGGCACTGCTGGCAATCATTTACAAAATCATTGCCCGGTATGTGTCCTATCAGAACTGAGAGGGGGAGGAGCGTATGCAAGCAAAAAACCGACAGGTGCGCATGAAGAAAATCGGCATGCGGATTGTATGGGCGCTCTTTCGCCTGATCTTTATCGGCGGTGTGTGCTTTGTCATTCTGTACCCGCTGTTTACGAAAATCATGTCCGGTCTGATGGACGTGTCGGACGTCTATGACAGCACCATCCGCTATCTGCCGAAGCATTACACGCTCGAGCATGTCAAAACGGCCATGACGCTGCTGAAATACCCGGGCTCGCTGTACCGCACCGTGCTGCTGGTGGCGGCGGTCTCGCTCGTGCACGTGCTGGCCTGTACGCTGGTGGCCTACGGCTTTGCGCGGTATCAGTTCCCCGGGCGGAACCTGCTGTTCGGACTGGTGCTGTTTGCCCTGGTGATTCCACCGGACGTGCTGATGGTGCCGTACTACCTGATGTTCCGCGGCTGGGGGATTACCGACACGCTCTGGCCGCAGGTGCTGCTTGGCATGACGTGCACCGGACTGAAAAACGGCATCTACGTCTTTATCATGCGGCAGCATTTTACGGGGGTCCCGAAGGAGCTGGAGGAGGCGGCCTATGTGGACGGCGCGGGCTCGCTGAAAACCCTGTTCCGCGTGATCCTGCCGGGTGCCGTCGGCATGATGGTGACCGTGTTCCTGTTCTCCTTTGTGTGGCAGTGGCTGGACGCCACGTACACGCCGATCCTGTGCGCCAATATGGACATTGTCCCGGTGACGGTCGGCAGCCTTTCCAATCCCCTGGCCGGGATGGCGGGCTCCTCGGACAGCAGCCTGATGCTGACGGCGAGTCTGGTCAAAAACGCCGGTATTATTTTGGTGATTTCACCGCTCCTCGTGCTGTACCTGGTGGCACAGAAGTTCTTTGTGCAGAGTGTAGAGCGCAGCGGGCTGGTGGGATGACATAGAGAACCATTCTAAATTTTCAAGGAGGAAACATCATGAAACAAGCAAGATCGATCCTGGCCATGCTGCTGTGCGGTGTTCTGCTT
>URYX01000024.1 GCA_900552225.1 uncultured Oscillospiraceae bacterium
GTGCAGAACAATGCGTCCGTCCTCGGCCGCGAGGGCCACCGCCGTCAGTCCCGCATCTCCCGTGTCAATGATTGCCTCCGCAATCGGATCCTCCACCTGTCGGCGGACGGCCGCGCGCAGATCCCGCGCACCGCGCTTGCCGCCGTAGGCCTGATGCGCCAGCAGCTGCAGCACCGCATCCTCCCACGTCAGGACAATTCCCCGCTCCGCGAGCGGGGCCACCAGCTCACCGAGCATCAGCGCGGCAATTTCGGTATAGCTCTCCTCCGAAAGCGGTGCAAAATACACGATTTCGTCCACGCGGCTCAAAAACTCCGGCCGCAGGAATTCGGACAGTGCCTTCTGCGCCTTGTCCCGCGCCCCCTGCGCCTCCGTTTTGCCGAAGCCGAGCAGGTTTTCCGCCGTCCGGCTGCCCGCGTTGGAGGTCATGACGATGACGGTATTTTCAAAATTGACGGTGCGCCCGTGCGCATCGGTCACGCGCCCTTCGTCCAGAATCTGCAGCAAAATGTTCAGCACATCCGGGTGCGCCTTCTCGATTTCGTCGAACAGCAGCACCGAATAGGGCTTGCGGCGCACCTTTTCGGTCAGCTGGCCCGCCTCATCGTAGCCGACGTAGCCGGGCGGCGATCCGATGATCCGCGAGACGGCGTGCTTTTCCATAAATTCGGACATATCCAGGCGAATCAGTGTCTCCGGTGTGTCGAACAGCTCCTCCGCCAGCACCTTCACCAGCTCCGTTTTGCCGACGCCCGTGGGCCCGACAAAGATAAACGATGCCGGGCGGCGGCGCGGACTGATCTGCACGCGGGTACGGCGGATCGCAGCCGCCACCAGCTCCACCACCTCATCCTGCCCCTTGATCTTTTCCTTCAGCACAGCCTCCAGCCGTCTCAGCTTCGGCAGCGTATCCTCCTGCACGCGGGACGCGGGAATCCCCGTCCACAGCTCGATTACGCGGGCTAGGTCCTCCTCCGTCACCGGAGCCTCCGTGGCAGCGATCTTGATCCGATCCGCCTCCTGCTGCGCCTTGAGCAGCTCGGTACGCAGCGAGGCCAGCGCCTCGTAATCAATTTCCTCCGCCTCCATCTTTTCCTGCTCCCCGAGCTGCAGCTCGGCAATCTGCTTTTGCAGATCGGCGTACAGATCGGCATATTTATTGCGCAGCGCGGCGGCGGCGCAGGCCTCGTCGAGCATATCGATGGCCTTGTCCGGCAAAAAGCGGTCGGTAATATACCGCTCGGACAGTGTCACCGCGCGGCGCACCAGCGCATCGCTCAGCTTCACGCCGTGGTACTGCTCGTAATAACCGCGGATGCCGCAGAGCATTGCCACCGTCTCATCCACCGACGGCTCCTCCACCGTCACCGGCTGGAAGCGGCGCTCCAGCGCGGCATCCTTCTCGATATATTTGCGGTATTCGTTGAAGGTCGTGGCCCCGATTACCTGAATTTCTCCGCGGGACAGCGCCGGCTTCAGAATGTTGGCGGCGGACATGCTGCCCTCCGCATCCCCCGTTCCGGCGAGGTTGTGTACCTCGTCGATGAACAAAATAATATTACCCTCGGCCCGCACCTCGTCAATCAGCGCCTTAATGCGGCTCTCAAACTGCCCGCGGAACTGCGTGCCGGCCACCAGCGCGGTCAGATCGAGCAGATGAATCTCCTTGTCCTTCAGCCGGGTCGGCACCGAGCCCGCCGCAATGCGCAGTGCAAGCCCCTCCGCAATCGCGGTCTTGCCGACACCCGGTTCCCCGATCAGACAGGGGTTATTCTTCGTGCGGCGGCACAGAATCTGAATCACGCGGTAAATTTCGCGGTCACGGCCGATAATCCGGTCAATTTTTCCCTCGCGCGCCCGCGCGGTCAGATCCGTGCAGTATTGGGACAGAGCCCGCCGCTTTTTGTCCTTTTTCGGCGCGGATTTTGCCGTTTTGGGCCGTTCTGCTTCACTCTCCGTCTCCTCCGCATCGGACACATTCTGCAGAAACGGAAACGTGGCGGCTCCTCCCGCAGAAAAGGAATTTTCGTCCTCCTCGCCATCCTCGGAATCTCCGCCTACTCCGAGCATCCGCATCAGCTCATCGGCCTGGTCCCCCATCTGCTCGATGTCCTCGTCCGACAGGCCGAATTTCTGAATCAGATCGTTGATCGGCTTGAGGTTCAATTCCTTGGCACAGACCAGGCACAGGCCCTCGTTGACGGTCTTGTCCCCCTCGGTGCGGGTCATGAACACCACGGCTTTCCGCTTATGGCATCGTGAACAAATCATACGGTTTCCTCTCTGCCGTCCGGCATCGTTTTCTCAGAGCTCAGGCCACGTCCTGCGGTGTTTCGTCCTCGGCCGACTCCTTCTGCTCCTTGCGGATCTGGCAATACATCCGCAGGTAGTTGACAAAAGCAAACAGCATCGCGGCTCCCACCAGCGCCACCAGCCCGATCAGCAGAGCGTGCGGCATCTCGGGAAACGCCACGATCAGAATCATCACCCCGTAAAACAGGAACGTGGATACCTTCCCGAACCAGCGCGCACCGCGCACCTTCTCGCCGCGGTGCAGCAGCAGCAGGCCGCCGACCGCCTGGCACAGCTCCTTGACCACGCAGATCAGCATCAGCGGCAGCAGCTCCCGGTAACGCAGCGACAGGCACACCACCACGGCCACCTGCGTCAGCTTATCGGCCACGGGGTCGAGCAGCTTGCCGATGTCCGTAATCTGATTGAAATGCCGCGCAATAATCCCGTCCAGGCTGTCCGAAATGCCGGAAAGCACCAGCGCCCCAATCGACACATACGGAATCTCATTCGGGTCACTGAGCCAATAGGTCACCACAATTACGGGCACCAGAAACAGCCGCAGCAGCGACAGAGCATTGGGAACATTCCATTTCCATTCAACTTTTATCATAGCCTACTCCTACTATTCTATCCACGGCAAATGCCGTATTCTTTTATTTCCAAAGCTCCGTCAGATCCAAACGCGATGACTGGTCGAGACGCTGCACCAGCACCGTCTGCTCCATCTGCTCCTCGGTGATGAAGCTCTCCTCCTGTGCCATGCCGGCTCTCCATCCCAGCAGCGTACACAGCACACAGGCCAGCAGCAAGCCCTCCGCGACACCGACCACGGCCCCGAGAAGTCCGTTGATCTGACGCAGCACCGGCAGATGCAGCACCTTATTCACCACCTTGGTGACAAAGAACAGCGCCACCAGCAGCACCACAAACAGCAGGAAGAAGCACAAAAGCTCAATCAGCTTGACCGCTCCGGGGCGCAGCACCTCCCGCACCACCGTTTCGGCCACAGTCCGCGCCGTTTCGGTACCGTTCAGAGAGAACTTCTGCGCTATTTCGCTGCCGTTCAGGCCGTTCTTCCGCAGCAGCTCCTGCAGCGGGCCGGGCAGCTCCTCCACATAGGCATCCAAGGAATCGCCCAGTGTCTTTTCTCCCGTCATTGCGGTTTCCGTCAGTCGGTTTTCCAACGCATCGGTAATACGGTCGGACAAAAACAGATCAAAAATCTGCCCCGCGATCGGAGCGGCCAGCCACGCCGCCAGAAGCAGCGCCACGATACCGCTGACCAGCTGCATCACCGATTTGAAGAAGCCGCGGTGATAGCCGATCACACCCGCCAGTACAATCACAGCAACCGCTGCCAGGTCCCATATCCATGCCACGGTGTCAACGCCCCCTTTGCTCCGGTCAAATCCCGTCCGTCCTGTTTACCGGAGTCACTTTTTAGATAGAATAGCATATTTTCAGGAAAAATACAACCGGATAAAAGGATTTATCTGTCGCAAAATTGGGTAAATCGTGCCCTTTGTCAGCATATCCGCCGACCAAATGGCCGAATCTCCGCTGACGGCCGGAATCACCCACTCCAAAAACAGGCTCAGGCTCATCACCATCAGTACGCCGTACAGCAGCCCGCTGAGCGGAGCCCACAGCCTCCGAAGGCCGCGCCGCGGCGGTGCCTCGGTCATATTCCATTCCACCCGCCGGACAGCCCATCCGCACAGCAGAAACACTGCCAGCCACAGCAGTACATATACGGCACCGCGTGTCAGACGAAAGGCGTAGTCATATACCACGGCACGCACCATCGCCTGCGCGCTGCGCTCCGCCGCATAGGCCTCCTGCACCTGCTCCGGCGTGGCCCCGTAGCGGCCGAGCCACTCCAGATACGGAGTCGGCTTTCGGCGCATCAGGTCGGGCAGTCCGTCAAAGGCAATCTGCTCCGTCTGCTCCTCCCTGGTTCCGTTCAGAATCTCCCCGAGATCGGCGGCCGCTTTTTTCTCGGTGTACGGCACCGTCCACCGTTCACTCAGCATCTGCGCAAGCGGGGCTCCGGCCGTGGCCGCCACGGTCAGCGCAATCGCCGCGCACAGGCATTTGAACAGAACGTGAGACACCGCATGCTGCCAAAAGCGCACCACTGAGGCGGCCAAAATCATCACGCAGATCAGATCCAGCACAAAATACATCGGATGTCACCTCTCAGTAAATACGCACTTCCGTCAGTCCCAGCACCGCCGTTTTTCCGAACGCGGCACTGACCCGGATTCCGTCGGAGGAAACCGACGTCACGGTTTTTCCGCCCTCGCGGTCCAACACATACAGGCTTCGGTCGGTCAGCAGGCAGACACCGGTCTCGGAAGCTGACAGATCGCGGAAGCTCTCCGAAAAGGTCTCCTCATACAGAACCTCTCCCGTCCGGTCCCGCACGGTCAGCAGACCGCCGGCGGTGGAGCCGAGCCCGGAGGTGACGGTGGTGATACGGCCGTCACCGACCGCAAACTGCACCAGCTGCTGGGAGGTATAGGAAATCTCCGTCTTTTCTCCCATTTCCGGCCGCACCGTCCAAAGAGCCTCGTCTCCGACCGCCACCACCGTATCCGCGTCCGCATAGCGCACCGCACACAGCATCAGCTCCCGGCCGGAGAACCGCAGCGGCTGTGCGGAGGCATCCCCCACCTGAAAAATCAGCAGGCGGGATTCACAGGCTCCCTCGGCGGCGGTAATTCCGCAGACCGCCATCTGCGTCCCGTCCGCCGACAGGGCCACCCCGGTCACCAGCAGCTCCGAGCTGTACCACCGGTAGCGCTCCCTGCCGGTCTTGGTGTACACGACCACCTCCGACATATGGCTTCCGGTGCCGCGGATCACGGCGGCAAAGGAGCCGGTCTCACAGACAGCCGCCGTCACCAGATCGTTTTCGGCCGTCAGCTCCAGTTCGGTTTTATGTACCGTCTCCAGGCGCAGGCGCTTGCCGCCCAATTCCGTCAGCAAAATGTACTCGCCCGCCGTATCCATCAGCGGCGCGGCAAAGGCATGCGGTCGGCGGGCGGTCTCCCCCGCCGTGCTGTTGAGCAGCAGCAGGGCGTTGTCCGTCAGCAGCGCGAGCTGCTTTCCCGAGGGGGCCACGGAGAGCACGCTGCTTCCCTCCAGAGCATAGGGATATCCGGCCCCCTTGACGCCGCCGGTCACCTGAATGGTCAGCCAGTCCCACACGCTGCCCGGATTCAGGGAATCCCAGTTTTTCCACAGCAGAAGACCGAGCACGAGCAGCAGGGCCACAAGCAGCAGACGCCACCACAGATGCCTTTTCCGGCGGCGGCGCGGCCGCGGGGCCGTCTCCTCCGGCTCTCCGTCGGGGGAATGTGCCTCCTTCGGCACGGACGCAGACCGGTCCTTCTCCCGGGACGATCTGCGTATACGAATGGACCGTTCGCTGCGTTTCATCGGCGTCGCCTCCCTTTGCAGCCCGATTTTCCCGAACAGTTGGATGCTTCAGATAAAGCCGCCAGGGCTATCATCCCCGTTTAGCCCCAGCCGATCCCACGGTGCCGGGTAAAACACCCGCTCCAGGGTCAGCCCCGCGGCAGGGGCGGTGCGCCCGGCCTGCCCGCGGTCGCGGGAGGCCAGGATGCGGGGAATGCCCCCGAAGTCCCGCCGGCCCTGCGCCATATCGAGCAGGGTTCCCACCATAATCCGTACCATATTGTACAAGAAGCCGTCGGCCTCCACCGTAAAGCTCACCAGCTCGCGCTCACGCTCCACCGTAAAGCGGGACACGGTGCGCACCGTGTCCTCCACGCTGCTGCCCGCCGCGCAAAACGCGGCAAAATCGTGCGTTCCGAGATAGTCCTGTGCGGCCGCCTGCAGGCGCTGCGCGTCGAGCGGCACGGTAATCTGCGCGGTACGCGCCGTCCAGAACGGATGCCGTATGCGGCTGTTCCACACACGGTAGGTGTACCGCTTGCCGCACGCGGTGTAGCGCGGATGAAACTCCTCCGGCACCGGGCAGCAGGCATAGGCGGCAATGTCCCGCGGCAGGTGGGCGTTCAGCCCGCCGAGCCATGCGGCATCACTCAGGCGGCTGTCGGACGCAAAGGTACAGCAGAACATTTCCGCGTGCACTCCGGCATCCGTCCGGCTGCAGCCGGTCACACCGGGACGCGTCCCCGTCAGCGCTTCGAGCGCATTCTGCACCGTCTCCTGCACCGTCACGGCGTTCGGCTGCACCTGCCAGCCGTGATAACGGGTGCCGTCAAACCGCAGCAACAGCAATCGTTTGGTCACAGTTTCTCCCTTTCCTTACAGCACCGAGGGCAGCAGGCAGTTGAGGGCAATCAGCGTTCCAACCGTCAGGACGAGCACCGTAAGCGCCGCGCCGTCCGATCCCTTCATATGCAGCTGCTTCATACGGGTGCGGCCCTCGCCGCCGCGGTAGCAGCGGCATTCCATGGCGGTGGCCAGGTCATAAGCACGGCGGAACGCCGACACAAACAGCGGAATCAGCACCGGGATCAGCGCCCGGATGCGCTGCATCAGGCCGCCGCTCTCCATGTCCGCGCCGCGCGCCTTTTGGGCCGACATAATCTTATCGGTTTCCTCAATCAGCGTCGGGATGAACCGCAGTGCAATCGTCATCATCATCGCAATTTCATGCACGTTCACATGCAGCCACCGCAGCGGACTCATCAGCCGTTCGAGAGCATCCGTCAGCGCCGTCGGTGAGGTGGTATAGGTCAGCAGCGAGCTTCCCGCAATCAGGCAGAGAATCCGCACGGCAATAAACACCGCCGTACTGATCCCCTGCGTGGTCACATGAAAAATCCACCAGTCGAGCAGCACGGTCCCGCCGTCCACATAGAAAATATTCAGCAGTGAGGTCAGCAGAATCAGCGGCAGAATCGGCTTGATGCTTTTGAGCACCAGCCGGAGAGGCAGTCCGGACAGGGCCACGCTGAGCACCAAAAAGCCCACCGCGACCGCAAGTCCCGCCCAGTTCTGCGGAATAAACACCGCCACAATATACAAAAAGGTGGCAACGAGCTTCACACGCGGATCCATCCGGTGCAGCAGGGAGCGGCCGGGGAAAAACTGGCCGACCGTAATATCCGTCAGCATCCGGCTCCCCCCTTTCCGAGCAGCGGCAGCAGCCGCCGCACCGCCTGCTCCACCGTGTAGGCGTTGCCGCCCACGTCGAAGCCGCGCTCCCGCAGTCCCATGAAAATACGCGTCACCGCCGGCACGGAAAGGCCCATGGCCGACAGCTCCTCCGCACGGGAAAAGACCTCCTCCGTCGGAGCCAGCATGGCGACCCGTCCCTCATGCATCACCAGCACACGGTCCGCCAGACTCGCCACATCCTCCATGGAGTGGGACACCAAAAGCACCGTCGTCCCGTGCTCCTGACGGTAACGGCGAATCTGCGCCAGCACCTGCTCCCGGCCGCGGGGATCGAGGCCCGCCGTCGGCTCATCCAGAATCAGCACCTCCGGCTCCATGGCCATCACGCCCGCGATGGCGGCGCGGCGCTTTTCGCCGCCCGAGAGCTCAAACGGGGATTTGTCCAGAAGCTCGGGGCGCAGTCCCACATCCTCGGCCGCGCGCTGCACCCGCACGGCAATTTCCTCCTCCGAAAGGCCCATGTTGCGGGGGCCGAATGCGATATCACGCCGCACGGTCTCCTCAAACAGCTGGTATTCCGGATACTGAAACACCATGCCGACGCGAAACCGCACGGCGCGGATTTCCTTCGGCTTTTCCCAGATGTCGTGTCCCTCCAGCAGCACCTGCCCCGCCGTCGGGCGCAGCAGCCCGTTCAAATGCTGAATCAGCGTCGATTTCCCGGAGCCGGTATGGCCGATGATTCCCACCAGCTCTCCCTGCTGAAACCGCACCGACACATCCTTCAGTGCCTGCCGTTCAAACGGGGACCCGGCGGAATAAATATAGCTCAGCTCTTTGGTTTCCAATACTGTCATGCCCGTTCCTCCAGCAGCCCGGCCAAGGCCTCCACGCATTCCTCCGGCGTCAGAATATCCGCCGGCAGCGGGACGCCCTCCGCCCGCAGGCGGGCACAGAGCTCGGTCGGCTGCGGCACATCCAGCTCCACGGCACGCAGCTCCGCCTCATGGGTAAATACCTCGCGCGGCGTTCCGTCCAGCAAAATCACGCCGTCGTTCATCACAACAACGCGGTCCGCCTGCGCCGCCTCGTCCATATAATGGGTAATCAGCACCACCGTCATCCCGCGCTCGCGGTTCAGGCGACGTACCGTCTCCATGACCTCACGCCGCCCCTGCGGATCCAGCATGGCGGTCGGCTCGTCCAGCACCAGGCAGTCCGGATGCATTGCCAGAATGCCCGCAATCGCCACGCGCTGCTTCTGTCCGCCGGACAGCTTATGCGGCGCATGGTCGCGGTATTCGTACATGCCGACTTCGCGCAGTGCCTCGTCCACGCGCTCCCGGATTTCTGCGGGCGGCACCCCGAGATTTTCGGGGCCGAAGGCCACGTCCTCCTCCACAATGGTGGATACCAGCTGGTTATCCGGATTCTGCAGCACCATGCCGACCGTCCGGCGAATTTCGTAGAGCTTGGTCTCGTCCGCCGTGTCCCATTCGGCCACCCGCACGGTGCCCTCCGTGGGCAGCAGCATGGCGTTGCACAGCTTGGCAAAGGTGGATTTTCCCGAGCCGTTATGCCCGAGCAGGGCCACAAAGCTGCCCCGCTCGATGGTCAGATTCACCCCGTCCAGTACGCCGATCGGCTGCTCCTCCGGGGCTTCGTATTGAAATTTTACCTCTTTGGCTGTTATCATCTGCATGGTGTATTTCCTTTGCTTCAAATGCTTCAAAAGTGCCCGAAGGGAGAAAAATCTGTCCAAAAGCGGACATTTCCCCTCAAAAAGCGGAAACGCCCTCGCCCGTCCATACGGCCGTGGCTCCGCAGGGGAGAATCAGGCCGCTGTCTGTCACGGGCAGACCGATTTCGTCCGCGCTCACCCGCCCCCCGTAGGTCTCACGGAGCATGGTGCCGAGCATGTAGCTCATCACGGAGGGGGCCAGTCCCGTGGTATAGGAATTGACGGCAATAAACAGCGGATGCTCCGACAGGAGGGGAACGCACTGCGCCAGAAAATCGTAGATCTGCTCCTCCAGCTTCCACACCTCGCCGCCCGGGCCGCGTCCGTAGGACGGAGGGTCCATGATAATGGCATCGTAGGTGCTGCCGCGGCGCTGCTCGCGCTGCACGAATTTCATGCAGTCGTCGATCAGCCAGCGCACCGGCCGGTCGGCCAGGCCGGACACGGCGGCGTTTTCCCGCCCCCAGGCCACCATGCCGCGGGAGGCATCCACGTGCGTCACGTGCGCCCCCTCGGCCAGACAGGCCAGCGTTGCCGCTCCGGTATAGCCGAACAGGTTCAGCACCCGCACCTCGCGGCGGCCGCTCTCGCGGATCACGCGGCGCATGGCGTCCCAGTTGACCGCCTGCTCGGGAAACAGTCCGGTGTGCTTAAAGCCCATGGGCTTGAGCTGAAAGCGCAGGTCCCGGTAGCCGAGCTGCCACACCTCGGGCAGCTTACGGGTGACCTCCCACTGCCCGCCGCCGGTTCTGGAGCGGTGATAGCGGGCGTGCGCCTGCTTCCACCGCCCGTCCCGGCGCGGGGTATGCCACAGCACCTGCGGGTCGGGGCGGATCAGCAAAATATCTCCCCAGCGCTCGAGGCGCTCCCCGTCCGAGGCGTCGATCAATTCATAGTCCTTCCATTCCTGTGAGGCTCTCATCCGTTGCTTCTCTCCTGTTTCCGGTAAGCTCTTTTACAGCAGCGTCTGCTGTCCCTCCTGCGGGATGCCGAGATGGCGGTAGGCGGCGGGCAGCACCACCCGGCCGCGCGGGGTACGGCTCAAAAAGCCGATCTGCATCAGATAGGGCTCGTACACGTCCTCGATCGTCACGGCCTCCTCACCGATCACCGCCGCAATGGTATCCAGACCGACCGGGCCGCCGCCGTAATGCTGAATCATGGCGAGCAGCAGGCGCCGGTCCACCATATCGAGGCCGAGCTCATCGACCTCCATCCGGCTGAGCGCGATCCGCGCCGTCTCCGTATCGATCCGGCCGTGGTTCATCACCTGGGCAAAATCGCGCACGCGGCGCAGCATCCGGTTGGCGATACGGGGGGTTCCGCGGCTGCGCGAGGCAATCTCCAGCGCGCCGTCACGGTCGCAGTCGATGCCGAGGATATGCGCCGAGCGGGTCACGATCTGCGCCAGCTCCTCCGGGGTATACAGCTCCAGCCGCAGCACCACGCCGAAGCGGTCGCGCAGCGGCGCCGACAGCTGACCGGAGCGGGTGGTCGCGCCGATAAGGGTAAACTTGTCGAGCGGCAGATGGATCGACTGGGCGCCCGCACCCTTGCCGCTCATGATGTCGATCGTAAAATCCTCCATGGCGGGATAGAGAATCTCCTCCACCTGCCGCGGCAGGCGGTGAATCTCGTCGATGAACAGCACATCGTTCGGCTCAAGGCTCGTCAGCAGAGCCGCCAGGTCTCCCGGCCGCTCAAGGGCGGGGCCGGAGGTGATCCGGAAGTTGACACCCATCTCCGCCGCGATGATGGCCGCCAGCGTGGTCTTGCCGAGGCCGGGAGGGCCATAGAGCAGCACATGGTCCAGCACCTCGCCGCGCAGCTTGGCCGCCGAGAGGTAGACCGACAGATTCTCCTTATTCTTTTCCTGGCCGATATATTCCCGCAGGGTACGCGGACGCAGGGGATTTTCCGCCTCGTCCTCCCCCTGGTTCTCCGCGGAGACCAGGCGGTTTTCCCAGTCCATTTCCTGCATTGTACCGTATTCACCGTATTCCATGGGTTATCTCCTTGAAAGCGATTTGAGGGCCGTTTTGACCATGGCCTCCACCGACAGGGTGCTGTCGAGCCTGGCAACGGCGGCGGAGGCCTCCCCCGCCGTAAACCCGAGCACGGTCAGCGCCCGCACCGCCTGCTCGGCGTTTCCGGACACGGACACCGCCCCGGCCGGCTCGGCGTTTCCGGACACGGCAACGGCCCCGACCTTATCCTTCATTTCGAGCACGATCCGCTGCGCCAGCTTGGGGCCGACCCCCTGGGCGCGGGTCAGCAGCTTATAATCCCCGCCGGCCACCGCCATCGCCACCTTATCGGGCGACAGCTCGGACAGGATGGCGTTGGCGGCCTTTGGCCCCACGCCGGAGATGGAGGTGAGCTGGCGAAAGCAGCCGAGCTCCGCCTGATCCGCGAAGCCGTACAGCTCCAGAGCGTCCTCCCGCACGTTCAGGATGGTATACAGCATGGCCTCCTGCCCGACGGGCGGAAGCTGGCGCACGGTGTTGGCCGTCACCGCCAGGCGGAAGCCCACTCCGCCGCACGAAATCACCGCGAACCGCGGCTCCAGATGGATCAGCGTTCCCTGTACACTGTAAATCATCGAATACTCCTCCCGTACCTCCGAAAATAAGACGCGTTCTTCGGTCAGCCGCGCATCAGGCGGCGCTTGAGGGCCGTTCCGCCCTGCTGCGTATGGCAGATGGCGAGGGCGAGGGCGTCCGCCGTATCGTCCGGCCGCGGCACCTCGGGCAAGCCCAGGCGGCGGCGGGTCATCTCCATCACCTGGGGCTTTTCGGCCTGTCCGAAGCCCGTGACCGCACTCTTGACCTGCAGCGGCGTATACTCGAACAGCGGCACCTGATGCTCACACAGCGACAGCAGGATTACACCGCGGGCCTCGGCCACCTCGATGGCCGTTTTCTGATTGTTTTTGAAATAGAGCTTTTCCACCGAGGCCGCCTCCGGGCGGTACCGCGTCAGCAGCAGGTCCATCTCTGTGTGGATGCGGCGCAGCCGTTCGGAAAAATCCATGCCGGCCGGTGTCTGAATCGAGCCGAAGGCCAGCGGAACACAGCGCGCCCGTTCAAACCGGATGATGCCCCAGCCGACGATGGCAAACCCCGGATCAATTCCCAAAATCACCATACCGTATTCCTCATCTGCCCTACCGAAATACAGCCGAAGGAGCCCGCGGAGGACGCCCTGCGGCATAACTATACAAATAACAGTATATCATATCCTGCGCCGCAGGGCAATTCTTTCCTGCCGCTTTTCACAAACTTTTTGAAAATTTCCGAAAAAACAAAATCCGTGCTTGCATTTGCGGCAGGTTTGTGCTATAGTGTTCACTATGCAAATACGGATGTCCCTGAATCAAGGACATTCAGGAAAGGTCGGACACGGAATTGAACGAGCCTCAACCGATGGGAGAACGCCGCATTTTAGTGGAAGCGCGGCTGCTGCCGGCGGTGTTTGAAAAAACGCTGTACGCCAAGGAGCTGCTGGCCTCCGGCAAGGTGCGCACCGCCGCGGAGGCCGCGCGCCGGGCGGGGCTCTCCCGCAGTGCGTTTTACAAATACAAGGATGCCGTTTACCCCGACCCCGAGCAGAGCGGGCAGCGGCTGCTGACCGTGCATACGCAGCTCTACGACCGGCCGGGGGCACTCTCCGAGCTGCTGACCGCATTTGCGGAGGCGGGAGCCAATGTGCTGACCGTGAACCAGAACATTCCGGCCGGCGGGGTCGCGGCGGTGTCGGTCTCGGCCCACATTGACCGTCTTACGGTTCCCGACCGGCACTTTCTGGAGAATCTGCGCTCCCTGCCCGCCGTCGAGCGGGTCACGAATGCCGTCATTTCCGGCGGCGGCGAAACATCCTATTGGAAGGAAGGCTGAATGATGGTATCCATTGCGGTATTGGGGCACGGCGTAGTCGGCTCCGGAGTGGCCGAGGTGCTGCTCAAAAATGCGGACAGCATTGCACAGAAGGCGGGAGAGCCGATCGAGATCCGACGGCTGCTCGATCTGCGGAAGTTTCCGGACAGTCCCCTGTGCGACCGGTTCACCAAGGACTTTCAGGAGATTCTGAACGACGAGAAAATCCGCATCGTGGTCGAAACGATGGGCGGGCTGCATCCCGCCTACGACTATGTCAAGGCGAGTCTGCTGCACGGGAAAAGCGTCGTCACCTCCAACAAGGAGCTGGTGGCGGAAAAGGGCGACGAGCTGCTGCGCATTGCGCGGGAGCACAACCTGAACTTTCTGTTTGAGGCCAGCGTGGGCGGCGGCATTCCGATTCTGCATCCGCTCGATGAGTGTCTCGCGGCCAACGAGGTCTATGAGATTGCGGGCATTCTCAACGGTACCACCAACTTTATGCTGACCCATATGATTGAGGACGGCATCGGGTTTGACGAGGCCCTGCGGGAGGCGCAGCGTCTCGGCTATGCGGAGCGCGACCCCTCGGCGGACGTGGACGGGGCGGATGCCTGCCGGAAGATCTGCATTCTGGCGTCGCTCGCCTTCGGGCGGCACGTCTATCCCTCGCAGGTACAGACGGAGGGAATCCGCGGCATCACGCGGGAGGATGTGGCGGCTGCCGCGGCCGCAGGCGGTGTCATCAAGCTGATCGGCCGTGTGCAGAAGGCGGAGGGCGGACACCTGTTTGCCCGCGTGGCTCCGACGGTGCTGCCGAAGGAGAGCCTGCTGTCGGATGTGCGCGACGTCTTTAATGCGATTCTGGTGCGCGGAGACGCCATCGGAGACGTGGTATTTTACGGGCGCGGCGCGGGCAAGCTGCCGACGGCCAGCGCCGTGGTGGCGGATGTGATCGACGAGGTACGGCACATGCACACCCGCAAGCGGCTGTTCTGGGAGAGTGGGAGCCCCGACTATGTCCTGCCGACCGGGCTTTGGCCCGGCCGCTGCCTCGTGCGGTTTGAGGCGCAGGACCGGCCGACGGCAATCTCGGAGATTCAGGCGGAGTTTGAGCATGTCCGTCTGCTGGAGGTGCCCGCCCTGCCCGCGCGGGAAATTGCGTTCGTCACGCCGGAGCTGCCCGAGGCGGAGCTGGAGGCCAGGCTGCAGAGGCTGCGCGGCGGAGCGGTGAAAAGCCGGCTGTGTCTCGCCGCACTGTAACAGGGGCGCAGGGTACCACATATATTAAACAAGGGAGCCGCAGGGTGCGGCAATACACCCTGCCGCCGTCTTTGCACACGGAGACGGCCCGATTCCCGATGGGAGGTCATGGATTGCCATGCTGATAGTACAGAAATTCGGCGGCAGCTCGGTTGCCGATGCCGAACGGGTGATGCGGGTGGCCAAGCTCGTCACCGATACCTACAGAGAGGGAAACGACGTCGTGGTCGTGGTTTCCGCTCAGGGAGACACCACGGACGACCTGATTGCGAAGGCGGAGGAGATCAATCCCGACGCCAGCAAGCGGGAGATGGATATGCTGATGGCCGCAGGCGAGCAGATTTCCATTGCGCTGCTGGCCATGGCCATTGAAAAGCTCGGCTGCCCGGTCATTTCCCTGCTCGGCTGGCAGGCCGGGTTTCAGACCAGCACCGCGCATTCGATTGCGCGGATCAAGAAGGTCATGCCGGAGCGTATCCGCTCCGCACTCGACAAGAAGAAAATCGTGGTCGTGGCGGGATTCCAGGGGGTGGATCGCTACGACGATGTCACCACGCTCGGACGCGGCGGCTCGGATACCAGCGCCGTAGCCATTGCCGCCGTGCTGCACGCGGATGTATGCCGCATTTACACGGATGTCGAGGGGGTCTATACCGCCGACCCGCGCAAGGTGCCGGGGGCCCGCAAGCTCGAGGAAATCACCTATGACGAGATGCTGGAGCTGGCCACGCTCGGCGCACAGGTGCTCAACAACCGCTCGGTGGAAATGGCCAAGAAGTACGGCGTGGAGCTGGAGGTGCTCTCCAGCTTCAGCAATCATCCCGGTACGAAAGTCAAGGAGGTCGTCAAAATGGAAAAAACGCTGATCAAGGGTGTCGCCAAGGACGCCAATGTGGCACGGGTCAAGGTGCTCGGTGTGCCGGATGAGCCCGGCATTGCCTTTAAGCTGTTCTCCCGGATTGCCAAGGCCCGGATCAATGTGGACATTATTCTGCAGTCGGTCGGACGCGACGGCACGAAGGACATCAGCTTCACCGTGGCCCGGGCCGACGCCGAGGAGGCTAAGCGGGTCATGGAGGAGAACAAGGAGGCCATTGGCTTCCAGCGCGTGGAACTCAAC
>URYX01000025.1 GCA_900552225.1 uncultured Oscillospiraceae bacterium
CCTCCCCGCCGGGGGCGCGGCCCCCGAAATTCAAAAAAGCACAACCACCGCAAAGCGATTGTGCTTTCTCTATTGTCTGTGTTCTTCCGGGAAATTATTCCGTAAAGCCGGATTCCACCAGGTTAACCAGGCTGTCCACCGCGACCTGCTCGTCCGTTCCGTCCGCAATGATACGGATCGTCGTTCCGCCGACAATTCCGAGAGACAGCACACCGAGCAGACTCTTGGCGTTGACGCGGCGCTCCTCCTTCTCCACCCAAATCGAGGACTTGAACTCATTGGACTTCTGGATGAAAAACGTAGCAGGACGGGAATGCAATCCTACCTGATTCTGTACCGTAACTTCTTTTACATACATAAACGGATCTCCCTCTCTGTCGGCAGCGCAACCTGCCCTCTCATTGCACACACAATCTGCACAAAATCCATAGGTATATTATAACACAAAAGGCAAACGCGTCAACGTATTTTTGCAAAAGAAAAGGTCGAATTTTGAAACTTTGGGCAAATGCCTTATTTTCAGGAAATTGCCTGCCCCCGGATTGGAGGCTTTATCTAAAAATTCCCGTTCTTTTTATGCCATAAGCCGACGGCGAAGGCATTTCCCCACGGGTACCGCCCCCGCCGTTTTCGCGGCAGCCCGCGGTTTTGTCTGTCCCCTCTCCATAGTATGCGCCGGGGCGGCGGGCGGTGTCTTTGCCTTTCTCAGACGGTCTCCTCCGGCGCGTCCCGTGATGCATCGTCCGCGGTGCGGTCCGGCGAGGCGGCGGCCTCCTCCCGCAGCAGCGATTCGGCCAGCTGCCGTTCCTTCTCGGTCAGCTCCGCCCGCGGCAGCAGATCCGGGCGCTTGCGGACGGTACGGCGAATGGCCTGTTCCCGCCGCCATTTCTGAATATTGGCGTGGTGCCCGGACAGCAGAATATCCGGTACGGCACGGCCCTCCCATTCGGCCGGGCGGGTATACTGCGGGAATTCGAGCAGGCCGGAAAAGTGGCTCTCCTCCGTGAAGCAGGCCTCCTCCGACAGCACCCCCGGCACCATCCGCGCCACACAGTCGAGCATGACCAGGGCCGGCAGCTCGCCGCCGGTCAGCACGTAATCCCCGATGGAAATCTCCTCGTCCACCAGCGCCTCGAGCACGCGCTCATCGACGCCCTCATAGTGTCCGCATAGGACGCACAGATTCGGATGTTGGGAGAGCTCCAGCGCCTTTTGCTGCGTCAGCACCCGGCCCTGCGGCGACATATACACGAGATAGGGGCGCTCCCCCGCCTGCCCGCACACCGCACGGAAGCAATCCGCAATCGGCTGGGGAAACAGCACCATACCCTGGCCGCCGCCGTAGGGATAATCGTCCACCTGACACTGCCGGTTTTTGGTGTAGTCCCGGATCTGGTGACAGTGCACCTCCAGCACTTCCTTGGCCTGTGCCCGGCCGAGGATGCTTTCACCCATCACGCGCTCACACATCTCGGGAAACAGCGTCATGATGTCAATTCTCATCGTCCAAAAGCCCCTTCATCGGAAAAATACGGATCACGCCGCCGTCGATGTCCACCGAACGCACCACGTCGGGAATGGCGGGAATCAGAATCTCCCGCCCGGACGGTGTCCGCATATGGTAGACATTGTTGGCTCCGGTCTCGCTGACATCCGTCAGCGTGCCGTACAACTCGCCGGTCGTCTCATCCTCCACACGGAGCCCGAGCAGATCCTCAATAAAATAGCGGCCCTCCGGCAGCCGGAAATCCGCGCGCGCGGCGTACAGCGTCCGCCCGCGCAGGCGCTCCGCCGCCTCCACCGTATCCACACCGTCCATTTTCACCAAGGCCACCCGCTTATGCGGGCGGGAAACGACCCGGACGGGCGCCCCGCCCTCCTGCAGAAACAGGCGCTTCAGCGTACAGAACTGCTCCGCGGAGTCGCACCAGGGCTGCACCCGCAGCTCCCCGCGGATACCGTGTGTGGATACGACCTGTCCGGCCTCCAAAAATTCTTTTTTCACCACAGATTCCCCCGGTCCTTGTCAAATATAGCTATGCTCCGCCTGCGCGACCACATACAGATGCGGGTCGATCGCCTGCAGCCGCCGCTGCAGCTCGGCCGGCAGCGACTCGGTCCCCTCATACCGGAACGGAACCGTGATATCGAAAATCAGATTGGTATGCGTCTCCCCGAACACCACACGGAAATCGTGCAGCGACAGCCGCGGGTCGATGTCCCCGAGGACGGTCTCCGTCAGCACCTTCAGCCGCGCCGTTTCCGCGTTTTCCGTATCCACCGGGTCCATATGGATGCAGGTCACCGCATGGAATTTGTGCATCAGCTCCCGTTCGAGAGAGTCCACGCGGTCGTGGCTGCGCAGCACGTCCTCCGAGGCGGGTACCTCCGCATGCAGGGAGATGACCGTGCGCCCCGGCCCGTAGTTATGGATCATGAGGTCGTGCACCCCGACGATGCCCTCGTGCGCCAGCACGGTGTCGCGGATTTCACGCACGAGCTCGGGGTCGGGCGCCTTGCCGAGCAGCGGCGAGATGCTGTCCTTCAGCGTGGTGATGCCCGTCCAGAGCACCAGCGCCGCCACCAGCAGCCCCATGTATCCGTCCACGGCAAGGCCCGTCAGCTTCTCTGCAAACAGCGACACCAGGACGAGGCCCGTGCACAGCATATCGTTACGGCTGTCGGCGGAGGCCGCCGCCAGCGTTTCGGAGGAGATAGCGCGCCCGAGCTTCCGGTAAAACAGCATCATCCAGCACTTGACCGCGATGGCGGCCAGCAGGATGCCGACGCTGAGCCACCGGAACTCCGAGGGCTCGGGATGGAAAATTTTGGAGACGGAGGATTTCAGCAGCTCATACCCCGCCAGCAGAATCAGCTCCCCGAGCAGCATGGCGGACAGGTATTCCATCCGGCCGTGGCCGAAGGGGTGCTCCGAATCGGGCGGGGCCTCGGACAGCACAAACCCGAACAGCGTCACCACGGAGGAGGCGGCATCCGACAGGTTATTGAAGGCGTCCGCGATGACGGCCAGGCTGCCGGTCAGCAGACCGGCGGCGAGCTTCAGCGCAAACAGCAGTGCGTTTGCGATAATCCCCGTGATGCCGGCGAGCTTGCCGTAGGCACCGCGCACGGCGGGATCCTCCGTCTGTTTGTAATTGCGGACCCATTTGCGGATCAGAAAACCGGTCATGCCTGCCGCTCCTCTCCGGGACGGCGCACCCGCCCCGCTGTTTTATGCCTCATGCTTCAGCAGCTGCTCCGCCGTCTCGCGCAGGCGATCGGCCAGCTGTGCGGCCGCCTCGGCGGATTGGCCCGTGGCGGTCATATAGGCCTTGATTTTCGGCTCGGTTCCGGACGGGCGCACGATCAGCCCCGCGCCCTCTCCGAGATCGTAGGACAGCACGTTGGACTGCGGCAGCGTGACCCGGGTCACCGCGCCCGTGCGGCAGTCCACCTCCTCCGAGCGGAGGTAATCCGTCCGCGCCAGCACCGGGCGCCCCGCCAGCTCCTGCGGAGGAAGCTCACGCAGATGCTCCATCAGGGCCGTCATGGCCTTCATCCCCTGCTCGCCCTCGAAGCCGACGTTCAGCACGCGGTGGACATACACGCCGTGCTCACGGTACAGCTCCTGCAGCACCGCAAGCAGGGTCTTGCCCTGCTTCTTATAATAGGCCGCCATCTCGCAGATCAGCATGGAGGCGACAACCGCGTCCTTATCCCGCACGTAGGAGCCGGCCAGATATCCGTAGCTCTCCTCGAAGCCGAACACAAAGCGCTCGGCCTCGCCCGCCTTTTCGAGCAGGCCGATCTGCTCCCCGATATACTTGAAGCCGGTCAGCACCAGCCGCATCTCGCAGCCGTATTTCCGGGCGATGGCCGATGCCAGTCGGGAGGAGACGATCGTGGTGACCGCCACCGGATGCTCCGGCAGCGTTCCGTTGGCCTTGCGGCAGGACAGGATATAGTTCAGCAGCAGGCAGCCGACCTCGTTGCCGGTCATCAGCGTATAACCGTCCCCGTCCCGCACCGCGATGCCCACGCGGTCGCAGTCGGGGTCGGTCGCCAGCAGCAGATCCGGATGCACGGTTTCCGCCAGCTTCAGCGCACACGTAAAGCTGTCGCGGATTTCGGGGTTCGGATAGGGGGCCGTCGGGAAATCGCCGTCCGGCAGCTCCTGCTCCGGCACCACCGTCAGGTGCGACACGCCGATACGCCCCAGAATGGCGCGCACCGGCTTATTGCCCGCCCCGTTCAGGGGGGAATAGATCACCGAGAGCGGCACCTCACGGCAGAGGCCGGGGTTGACGCACCGCGTCCCGATGCGGTCCAGAAAGCGCTCCACAAAGGAGAGCTCCACCGGGACGATGCGCTTTTCCGCTACGGCGGCCTCGTAATCCGCCACTTTGGCGCCGCCGAACAGCGGGATGCTCTCGATGCACTGCGTCACCGCGTCCGCCGCCTCATCCGTCATCTGGCAGCCGTCCGGCCCGTAGCACTTATAGCCGTTGTATTTGGCGGGGTTATGGCTCGCCGTAATCATGATGCCCGCGCTGCAGTGCAGCTCACGGGTGGCGAAGGACAGCACCGGCACCGGCTGCAGCTCGGTCATCAGGTGCACGGTGATGCCGTTGGCGGCCAGCACACGCGCCGCCTCCCGCGCGAACAGCGAGGATTTATGCCGCGAATCAAAGGAGATGGCAACGCTCGCGGGGGTGCCCTCCCGGTTGAGGTAGTCGGCAAGGCCCTGCGTCGCCTGACGCACGGTGTAGATATTCATGCGGTTGCTGCCGGCGCCCAGCACGCCGCGCAGGCCCGCCGTGCCGAAATGCAGGCAGTCGTAAAACCGATCGCGGATGGCCTCCTCATCTCCCTCGATGGCCTCCAGCTCACGCACCAGATCGGCATCCTCGGTGGCGGACTTCCTCCACAGTCTGTATTCCTGTTCCATTGTCGCTTCCAGCATAGCACATTTCCTCCTTAATTCAGGTATCATCCGGCGGCTTTCGCCCCGGAGCTTCTGTAAAGATCGGGCGGACAGGGCCGACGCGGCCTGTGCCCTGCAGCTTTCTCCGGATCAGGTGCTTTCCTTCATCCGCGGGGAGCTCGGAGAACTCACAGAGAGCGATTGAGCTCCGCCTCCGCCGTTTCGCGGGCGGCGCGGCGCAGCCGGACAATGCGGCTCTCCTCCGTCAGGTCGGGGACATAGGACGCCGCCTCCGGGTTCTGACCCGTCAGCATGGCGTTCCAGAGCAGCGCCGCGGCATAGCGTCCGTAATCAAAGGACAGGTGGTAGCCGTCCCGGTGCAGCGACAGTCCGCCGCGGACGGGATCCCAGGCGGGCTGCTCATGCAGCCGCCGGATTAGCTCGCCGGACGGAATCATGCGCAGTCCGTAATCCGCGCACACGTTCCGCGCCGTCCGCAGGATGGCATCCGCCATGGCCAGGCGGTCACATCCGTAATTCGGAAAATCCGGGTGGGCGGCTCCGGCTTCATAGGCCCACGTCTCATGCCACCAAAGCGCGGCCTGCGGGGCCAGCGTGCGGACATAGCCGCACAGCTGCGGCAGATACGGCGTAAAGCTCTCGGGCTTTCCGGACAGCCCGCTGGCCTGCTGCAGCGTCACCACGTCCCACGGCTCGGCCAGCAGCGCCTCCCGCAGCGAAATCATGCGCAGTGCGGCCGCGTCCTCCTGATACTGGTACTCCGGGGCCGCCGTGCGGCTGTTTTCGTAATGCCGCTGCAGCGAGCAGCCGGCGATATAGCAGTTGCGCACCCACAGCTCACCGCCCGCCAGCTTCTGCAGATAGCGGGTGGCGTCCTCGGAAAAGCTGTTGCCGATGCATAAAACACGCTTCACGGGTCGTTCTCTCCTTTCTGCGCCGATTCCTCGCCGGAGTGCTCCTCCGCCGGGGGATCGGCATTTTCGGTCTGGGGCTCCCGGGGGGCACGGCCGTCTCCGGACTCCGGTATTCCGTCCAGAACGCTCTCGATCAGATAGCGCGGACGGCCCTTGGTCTCCAGATAGATTTTTCCGATGTATTCGCCCACGATGCCGATGGCCAGCATCAGCAGCCCGCCGATGGCCCACACCGAGGCGAACACACTCGTCCACCCCACCAGCGTATGTCCGGCGAAAAAGCGCACCAGCGCATACACGATTGTGCCGAGGCTCACAAGGAAGATCAGGAAGCCGAGCAGGATGATCAGGCGGATCGGGCGCACGCTGAGGGAGGTGATTCCCTCAAAGGCGAACGACAGCATTTTGCGCAGCGAGTATTTGGTTCGGCCCGCCACGCGCTCGGCGCGCTCGTAATAGACCGTGGCGCTCGGATAGCCGATCATCGGCACAATGCCGCGCAGAAAGAGGTTGACCTCCCGGAACTGCGCCAGTCCCTCCAGCGCCCGGCGGGACATCAGCCGGTAATCGGCGTGATTGAACACCGTATTGGCCCCGAGAGCATTCATCAGCCGATAAAAGACCTCGGCGGTGAACCGCTTGAAGAAGCTGTCGGTTTTCCGCTTGCTGCGCACGCCGTACACCACGTCCGCACCGCCCTCATAGGCCGCCACCATGCGGTCCATGGCGTCGATGTCGTCCTGCAGGTCGGCATCCATGGAAATCACCATATCCGCCCGGTCGCGCACGGTCATCATGCCGGCCAGCAGCGCATTCTGGTGGCCGCGGTTGGTGCTCAGGCTGATGCCCAGGATCCGCGGGTCCTGCGCATGCAGGGCGCGGATGACCTCCCAGGTGCGATCCTTGGAGCCGTCGTTGACCAGCACAATCCGGCTGTCCTCCGTCACGGTCTGCGCGGCAATCATCGCCTCCAGCTTCGGAAGCAGGCGCGCCGCCGTCAGCGGCAGCGCCTCCTCCTCGTTATAGCAGGGAATCACGATATACAAGGTATGCGGCAACGGCTTTTCCCCCTTTTGCGGCAACGCCGCACCGGCGGCATCGGCTCAGTTTATCGGTAAAGTGATATGTATTTACAGCTCTTTTCCGTTTTCGATATCCGTCAGCAGGGCGATCCGGCGCCGATGCCGCTCCTCACCGGAAAACGGCGTGGTCAGCCATGTCTCCGCAATGGCGCGCGCCAGCTCCATCCCGGTCACCCGCGCCCCGAGCGCGAGCACGTTGCTGTCGTTATGCAGCCGCGTCAGCCTGGCGGAATAGGAATCCCCGCACAGCGCGCAGCGCACCCCCTTGACCTTATTGGCGGCCATGGAGACGCCGATTCCCGTCCCGCAGATGACGATGCCGCGGTCACATTCTCCCGAGGCCACGGCGCGGGCCGCGCGCGAGGCATAGACGGGATAGTCACAGCTGTCCGCGGTATCCGTTCCGAAGTCGCGGTAGGCAAGCCCCCTCTCATCGAGCAGATCCTTCACCATCTGTTTCATGTCCAGTGCCGAATGGTCACAAGCCAAAGCAATCATTGTTCTTTTCCTCCCGCTGCCGTTTTATGTTGTAAAAGCTGTACTCTATGAGCATCCGGTGTCACATACACCGTCTGCTGATGGTCGTAAATCACGCGTCCCGGACGCGCTCCCACGGGCTTCCGGACATAGCGCACCTCGGTGAAATCCACCGGCACCTGCGCACTGCCCGCCGCCTTGGAATGGTAGGCCGCCAGCAGCGCCGCATCCCGCAGCGCCTCCTCCGTCGGCTCCCGCCCCTCGGTCACGAGAATCGTATGCGAGCCCGGGATGTTCTTGGTATGCAGCCAGATATCCCGGCTGCGGGCGGTCTTCAGCGTCAGCTGATCGTTCTGAAGATTGTTGCGTCCGACCAGCACGGCGAAGCCGTCGCCGGTCACAAACCGCAGCGGCCCCTCGGGCTGCAGCTTCTGCTTTTTCCGCGCGCGGCGGAGATAGCCGCTCTCCGCCAGCTCCTCCCGAATCTCCTCCAGGGCACGCGTGCTGTCCGCCCGCTGCACCGCGTCCGCCACGCTCTCCAGATAGCGCAGCTCCTCGCTGCCCGCCTCGATCTGCTCCGCGAGCACGCGCTCCGCCGTCTGGGCCTTGCGGTATTCCTTATAGTACTTCTGCGCGTTCTGCGCCGCGGTCCTGGCCGGATCCAGCGGCACCCGCACCGTCGCGCAGTCCGGGTCGTAATAGTCCGGCACCTCGGCGAAGGCGGCTCCGCGCGGGATGCTGCCGAGCGACGCGCTGAGCAGATCGCCGTAGCGCCGGAAGGTCTCCCGTTCGGCCGAGGCCGCAAGCTCCTGTTTCTGCCGCTCCAGCTTCCGGCGCAGGCGATCCTGCGCCGTTTTCAGAATTCTGCGCACGTCCTGGGCCCGGTGGAGGCGGCGCTCCGCCTCGTCCTTTTCCCCGTAGAAGGCCTCGAGCAGCGCCGAGAGTGTGGGGAATTCCCGTCCGGTTGCCGTCAGCCCGTACTGCGTCAGCGGAAGGAAGCTGTATTCCTTCGGGGTGCCCTCCGCCGTATCGATCAGATACGGCTGTGGGTGCTCTCGCATCGCCTCGAGCAGCCGGCGCAGGCACATCTCCAGCCGTTCCCACTGCGCCTCGGTCATTCGCAGCGGATCGGGGTCCTCCCCCGTCGCGCGGCAGGCCAGCTCGCGGCACAGCACCGGCGAAAAGCCGCGTGTCACCGACAGCAGCGCACCGGACAGCGTCTCCTCCCGGCTGCGGCGCACCTCGCGCAGCAGCTGCTCGGGCGGGGTCTGCTCCGCGTCCCATTTCCCGGGCAATGCGGGAGGCGGCTCGTAGGGCAGCCCCGGCAGCACGGCCCGCGCCGTCCCGCCGAGCTCCGTCCGGTGCACGGCGTCGAGAATCCGGCCGTTTTCGAGCAGCAGCAGATTGCTGCCGCGGCCCATCAGCTCCGCCGCCAGCGTGCGCGTAACGCGGTCTCCGAGCTCGTTGACGCAGAGAAAGTCGAAATACAGGGCGCGCTCCAGCCCCTCCTGCCGGATGCCGAGAAAACGGCCTCCGGTCAGGTGCTTGCGCGCCAGCATGCAGAACATCGGCGGCACGGCGGGGTTTTCGGGCACCGCCGTCACCAAATGCACCCGCGGGGAGGCGGCCCGGGCCGAGGCATACAATTTACAGTTACCCTCCGGCGACCGCATCCACAGCACCAGCTCCTCGCGGGAGGGCTGGTGAATCTTATCGATCCGCGCCCCCGCGAGCGCCGCGGTCAGCTCCTGCCGCAGCGCATATAAAAAAGCACCGTCCAGTGCCATATCCGTCTCCTTCCCGCCCGCTTACAGGGTCTCATAGGGCAGCGGCGTCTCGCAGGCAATCAGCTGCAGCCCGGGCAGCTTCTCTGCCAAATGCCGGCAAAGCGGCTCCACGATTACCCGCTCGGTCGCGGCGTGGCCCGCATCCACCACCGTACAGTCGCCGGCGGCCAGCCATTCGTGATGCTTGACCTCGCCCGTCACCAGTGCATCGGCCCCGTATTCCCGCAGACGCACGGTATATTCTCCGCCGGCTCCGCAGGCCACCGCCACCGTATGGATCGGCCGCGATCCGCGGCGCACCCGCACCGGCGTCTGCAGCCGGCGGGACACCTCCCGCGCCCACTCCTCCGGCGTCAGCTCGCGCGCGGTGTATCCGATGCGCAGCAGGGGATCCTCCGACCGGCCGGGACGCAGCCCGAGCGCCTGCACGAGGGTATCCCCCACGCCGCCGACCGCCTTATCCAGATTGGTATGGACGGCCACCGCCGCCAGATCCGCCCGCACCAGCGCATACGCCATGCTGTCGGCCGTCAGCGCGGACAGCGGGCGGAAAATGACCGGGTGGTGGCTGATGACCAGCTGCGCTCCCGCGCGCACCGCCTCGGCAATGACCTCCGGCGTTACGTCGAGGCATACCGCGGCACAGGTGACCTCCCGCTCCGCGTCGCCGCACAGCAGTCCCACGTTATCCCAGGGCTCCGCCTCGGAAAACGGGCACAGCGTATCCAGGGCCTGTACAATCTGACGCAGCTTCATACCGTTTCCTCCAGGGCCGCAATCAGGCGGGCAAGCTGCTCCCGCTCTCCGGCGGGTCCGCCTCCCGCGGCCAGTCCTTCGTATTTTTTCCGCAGGGCCCTTATCTGCCGCTCCAGAAAGCGGCGGCCCGTCTCGCCGCACAGTGCACCGCGGTAAAACCGCGTCTCGTCCGTCTCCGGCGCGCATCCCGTGTAATACACGGACAGCACCGTATACAGATGCGGCGGCTCCTCCGTCACCGTCTCGCTCTCAATCGAAAAGCCGTGGGTCATCAGAAAGCGGCGCAGCTCCTCCGGGCGCGTCATCGGCTGCAGCAGCAGGTGATAGCGCGGATCGTGCAGATACGGGCAGGCCTCTAAGATGGAGGCTATCGTCTCGCCGCCCATACCGGCGACGACGATCTCCTCGGCCTCACCCTCCGCCACCGGCGAAAACCCGTTGCCGAGGCGGCAGGCGATGCGGTCCGCCAGTCCCGCCTCCGCGACGGAGCGGCGCGCGTTTTCGAGCGGGCCCTCCCGCAGGTCGCAGGCAACGGCGCGGGGGCAGCGGCCGCTTTTGACCAAGGCCACCGGCAGGTAGGCGTGATCCGTCCCGATGTCCGCCACAACACGCCCGGGGCGCACCAGCGCCGCAATTTGTCTGAGCCGTTCTCCGGGCACGGCCGTCCCCTCCTTTGCCGTAGGTTCAGGCAAAGGCACACGGAAGGCCGCGGCCCCAAAAGCCGCAGGTTTCCCGTGTGCCCCTGTTTTCTTACGGATTCATATGGCGGTTCAGCTTGTCCACCAGCGTGTTGACGTCCACCCCGTGGACCGCGCAGGCATCCTCCGGGCTCTCGCCGCGCGCGGACGGGCAGCCGAGACAATGCATCCCCATCTCCAGGAAGTAGGGCGCCGTGGTCGCATCCGCATCCAGAATTTCACCGATAATGGTATCCTTCGTTACCGTCATGTCTGATTCCTCCTTGATAAGGTATGGGAAAAGTATAGCATAGTTTCTCCGAAAAGTCCACTCCTATATTATAAACTGTTTGCGGCAATTTTGACGGGAACCGACAGATTTTCCGAAAAAACGCTTGACTTTTGCCCGCCGGCGGCTTATAATCTAACCGTACTAACACAAATAGTACAGTTAGAAGGGAGGATGCCGATGTTTTGGGTTGACCCACTGTCCCGTCAGCCGGTCTACGAGCAGCTGATCGAGCAGACCGAGCGCTTTATTCTGACAGGCGTGCTGCACCCGGGAGATCAGATGCCGTCGGTGCGCAGTCTGTCGCTGTCGCTGACGGTGAATCCGAATACCATCCAAAAGGCCTACACCGAGCTGGACCGCCGCGGACTCCTGACCACCGTACCGGGCAAGGGCGGCTTCATCGCCGCACGGGCCCCGGAGATTGCGCGGGAGAGCCGCCGTTCGCAGCTTCCCGCGTTCGATGCGTTGGTGCGCGATCTGAGGCTGAGCGGCATGACGCAGGAGGAGCTGACCGAACGCATTCACACACTCTATCAAAATCAAACCGGAAAGGATGAAGCTCCATGATTCAAAGCGAGCATTTAAGCAAGCGGTTCGGAGATTTTCAGGCGCTTCGGGACGTGACCTGTGTCATTCCGAAGGGCTGTATCTACGGCATGGTCGGCTCCAACGGAGCCGGCAAGTCCACCTTCCTGCGGCTGATTACCGGCATTTACCGCGCGGACAGCGGTACGGTCACACTGGACGGCGAGCCCGTCTATGAAAATCCGGCCGTCAAGCAGCACATCGCCTTTATCCCGGATGAGCTGTTTTTCCTGCCGGGCGCCAATCTGCAGCGGATGTGCACGCTGTATCAGACGCTCTTCCCTGCCTTTGATACCAAGCGGTTCCATTTTCTGACGAATGCGTTCCGTCTGAGCGGGACCAAGGCGCTCAACACCTTTTCCAAGGGTATGCGGCGGCAGGCGGCCACCGTGCTGGCGCTTTCCTGCCGGCCCGACTATCTGTTCTTTGACGAGACGTTTGACGGGCTTGACCCGGTCATGCGCAATCTGGTCAAGGAGCTAATCTGCCAGGATGTGGTGGAGCGCGAGGTGACCGCCATCATCACCTCCCACTCCCTGCGCGAGCTCGAGGATACCTGCGACCAGCTGGCGCTGCTGCATGAGGGCGGCGTGGTGCTGCAGAGCGATGTGCAGGATCTCAAGACCTCGCTGTTCAAGGTACAGATTGCCTTTCCGCACGACTATGACCGCAGTCTGTTTACCCCGCTCAACCTGCTGTCCTTCCGCAAGACCGGGTCGGTGGCCACGCTGATCGTGCGCGGCGACAAGGAGGCCACGGTACAGCAGCTGTTTGCGCTGGCGCCGTCGGTGCTGGATGTGCTGCCGCTGACGCTGGAGGAGGTCTTCACCTTTGAGATGGAGGCCCTCGGGTATTCCTTCAAAAATGTTTTCGGAGAGGAGGCGCCCGTATGAAGCGCTCGCTGTTTTCCCTGTCCCTCTACCGGGAGGGACTGCGTCAGACCCGTTTGATTTCCATTCCGTCGCTCGTGCTGATGGAGCTGATGACCATTCTGCCGATCATCGGCAAGATCATCATTCTGAAGGAGCAGGCCGCGGAAACAATCTCGCGCAGCACCATCTCCTACCCGGACTGCCTGCAGATTTTCCGGCTGTGCTTTTGCGTCGTTGCCCCGCTGATGACGCTGTATCTGTTTTCCTTCCTCAACAAGCGCAGCACCAGCGATTTCTACCACGCGCTGCCCTACACCCGCCCGGCGCTGTATCTGAGCTACGGAGCGGCCGCGCTCACCAACACCGTCGGTATTTTCCTGATCACGGCGTTTTCGTCCTTCGGGCTGCACAGCCTGCTGACGCGGTATTTCGTCGTGGAGCCCTCCGGCTTCTGGAGCATGCTGCTGACCGGCACCGCCGCCATCATTCTCGTCATCGGCGCCGTTTTGCTGGCGATGAGCCTTACGGGCAATGTGCTCTCCAACATCATTGTCACGGGACTCATTCTGTTTTTGCCGCGCACGCTTCTGCTCCTGTTCCGGCTCTTTGTGCTGGACAACATTCCGCTGCTGCCCTCGCGGTTTTATCCCTTCCCGTTCGGCTCCTACAACCTCGTATTCGGTATGCTGGAAGCCCTGTTCACCGGAGAGTATGACAAGATCTGGAGCAGCTCGCTGTACGGTATCTATACGCTGTGTCTCGGTCTGCTCTACCTGCTTCTCGGGCTGTGGGCGTTCTGCCGCCGCAAGAGTGAGGCTGCGGGACAAAATGCGCCCTCCCGCCTGCTGCAGACGATCTACCGTCTGTGCATCGGCTTTGCCGTCAGCATCATCCCCACGCTCATGCTCGTCAGCTACCGCATTGACCGGGAAGCCGTCAACAGCAGGAACGGATTTACTCTGTTTGTTCTGTATCTGGTGGCGGTGCTGGTCTACTTCCTCTATGAGCTGATTACCACCCGCAAATTCAAAAACCTGCTGAAGGCGATGCCGGCACTCGGGATTCTGGTGCTGCTCAACGTGGCCGCCTACGGAATCGGCGTCGGTGTGGAGCACACGGTGAGCGGCAAGACCCCGACGGCCGGAGAGATTGCCAGCGTACAGTTTTACGAAAGACGGGCCGATTCCGAGGACTATTTCTCCGTGAAGCAGGAGGCCGTGCAGTATGAGGATGCCGCGGTCCGCGAGATGCTGTCCGCCGCGCTGAACCGGGATGTACAGGCGTTCAAAAAGGGAACGTATTACCGGGCAGCATATCCGGAGGACGGATTTTATCTCAAAGACAGTGTCTCCGAGCTGACCACCCGTTCGGTACGGCTGAATCTGACCGACGGAACGACGCTGTACCGCATGATCCGCACCGAGCCCGCCGAGAACAAGATTCTGGACACTGTACGCGCCAACAACGAGGTGCAGAACCGAATCTGCTGGGACATTCCCGACGAGAAGGACTTCTACACCATGAACCTGTGGCGTCTCGGGGCATACAACTTCGGCAGCACCTCCGGGCAGATAGCCCGTGAGCTGTATGTCTCACTGCTGCAGGAGCGCCAGAGCTACCCCTCGGAAAAATGGACCCGCTATATCCTGAGCTCCGAAGGTCTTGACACGCTGGAGGCCTTCCTGCGCATCGACGGACGGGATGTACGGCTGCGGCTGCCGATCGGCGACGAGTATCCCGAAACCGCCCGCAAGTACCGGCAGTACGCCAACCGGGATTTCCGGGAATCCGGCTTCATGCAGGCCTGGCGCACGAATCACAACGCGACCGTCTACAGCTTTTATGCCTCCTGGACCGATCCGGAAACCTTGCAATACCGGGAGATTGCCCTGAATTTCAATGCGGATGACATCAGCACCAAGCGGCAGGAGCTGAACGCCCTGTTTGAGTGGCTTAGCTCCGACGAGGCCGTACAGCTGTCCGGCGGCGAGACCTGTCTGGCGGTTCAGATGCATCTTTACGGAGAGACACCCAGCTTTAAAGGCATTCTCTATCTGCCGCAGAGCGTCGCGGAGCGGCTGCTGTATTCCCTTCAGGGCTCCGAGCTTTCCGATGCTCCGGCCACAAGGCAGGCCGATTTTGATTTTTCTTGACAAGGAAGGGGTTCTCCCCTACAATAACTATCAGAAAATCGGAACGGAGGAGCTTCTCATGGGCGGAGATATGATAGCCGGGCTGTACCGGCTGCCGGACGAAACGGATACGGCGGGGACGCGCATTGTCCGGGCCTTTGTCGGTGACAAGCCGGAAATTCTCGGATTTGTCCGGACGCATTTTCCCCACTGGGAGGGGGAAATCGAGCACTCCCTGCTGCAGGAAACCCCGAAATGCTTTTTGGCGGTGCAGGACGGCCGGATCGTCGGCGTGGCCGCGTTCGACGCCTCCGCCCGCGGGTTTTTCGGGCCGATCGGCGTAGACGGCTCCTGCCGCGGGCAGGGCCTCGGCCGGGCCCTGCTGCTGCGCACCCTGCACGCCATGCGGGAATACGGCTATGCCTATGCCGTCATCGGCTGGGTCGATGAGGCGGCGGAGTTTTACCGCAAGACCGTCGGCGCGGAGTTTATTCCGGGCGGCGAGCCGGAGCACAGCGTCTACTCCAACAAGATCTCCCTGTAACACAAATTTTCATTCAAGCAGGCAGCCCCGCACTGACGGCTCCGGATCTACCGGGCGGTCGGTGCGGGGCTGTGTTGTGTATACCGTGAGGCGGGTTCTCTCCCTCAGTCGGCTGCGCCGACAGCTCCCTCGTCAGAGGGAGCAGAGCGTGTCAAAAAACTATGTTTTTGACACGCTTGGAGGCTGTCTGAAAGGCTGCAGGGGCAAGGAGTGCGCCTCTGTAGGCGTA
>URYX01000026.1 GCA_900552225.1 uncultured Oscillospiraceae bacterium
GCAGAAAGCAAAAGCGTTGGCCCCGCCGGGGCCAACAGTATTTTGGATAAATAAGGAGAAGAAAGCGGCACCTTGTAGTTCTTCCCCAAAATTTATGCTGCTTTTGCGGCCTGCAGCCTTTTTTGACAGTCTGAGCACTCCGGAGTTCGGTCAAAAACCGAACTCCGGAGTGCTTTTCTTCTGTCCCTTTCCGCCTGCGGCTGCGTATACCCATCGGCCTGCCGCATTTACGGCAGAATCGCGTGGTCGCTTCCCTCCTCCCGGCGGTCGTAGCCGTCAAACCGCAGAAACTGCTCCAGCTCCCGCCGCTTCCGCCGTACCGCCGGGGGCAGCTCCTCGGGCTGCGGCTCCCGGCGCGCGGCCTCCCGCAGCCGCAGCCCACGCCCCAGCAGCCACCCGATCCCGAGCCCCAACATCAGAAAAATCAGTTCCGTCATTTCGTCTCCGCCCTCCTTACGGTGCCGAGCCGGAGATTGCTTCCGGCGACCGGTTCCCGCGCCAGCGACAGATATTGCTGCAGCACATCGCCGCCGACGGCCGCGGCAATCTGTCGGCGGGTAGCGGTCGGTATCTGCAGCGAGACCAGCCAGGCGGCGATGCGCGCACTGCTGATGCGGGTATATTTCAGCGTGTTCTGCAGCGCCTGCACCAGAAAGGCGCTGTCGCCGCTTTCCGTGATTTTCCGGGCCGCCTCCTCGGCGCAGGACGGGGAGGCCAGCTGTGCCGCCGTGAGCTCTCCCTGCGTGCCAGCCCCAAAGGCCCGGCCGGAGGCAGAATCCGCCTTTTGCCCGGCCTTCTGCTCCGCCTTGGCACGGCTCTGTGCCTGATTCTGTGCCCGTGTCAGCAGCGTCTGCCAGTGCCGACTCAGCTTGGTTTGGCAGGCATTCTCCTTCTGCGCCCGCGTCGCTGCCTCATTTTGCTGCTGTGTCTCCGTATAGCGCCGCAGCTTGTCGGACAGCTGCCGCGCCGCCTCGCGGTACTGCCGGTCGGCGGAGCGGACGGCCGTGCGGAAGCGGCTCTCCTCCGCCGCGGTTTCCGCCCGGGCGCGCCCGCTGCCGGTCAGCCCGAGATTGTCCAGCCGCTCCCGGATGTTGCGCTCCCGGATACGGCGCGCCATCTCTGCCGCGTCCGTATCCCGGCGCTGCTCCTGCTCGAGCTTCTTCTTCTGCTGCTCGGCGGTCAGCCGGGCCTCCTCAATCTGCTGCGTCATGCGGTCCTGCCGGGCCCTCGCCTCAAGCTCGGCGGCGGCCCGCTCCTGCGCGGCATATTCCGCCTGTGCGGCGGCCGCCTTCTTCTTTTCCTCCTCGAAATAAGCGGCATAGCTTGTCATCGTCACCCTCATCCTTTCCTCAGCGCTCATACAGGCTGCCGCGCAGCGACATGCCGTCAAAGGCAGCCTGCCCCTCCGTGCGGCACCGCAGCCCGAACCGGTATACTCTGCGGCAGCCGGGCGAAAATTGCAGGATCGGCGCCGTGCCGTAGGAGACGGCCCACTCCTCGCGGGCCTCTCCGTGCTCGTCCCGGGTACGCAGCCATACCCGCTGTCCCTCGCCCTGCAGCGTCACCTGCCGGATGTGCTTGCGGCAATCCGGCCGCCCTCCGTCCCAGAGCGGGGTGGAAAACTCGGCGGAGAGCGTGTGAGTTACCGCCTGCGGCTGCGTATCGCCCGGCTCATAGATCACGTCCGCGCCACCCTCCGTCAGGCGGTAGGAGACAAGCGTACCGCCGACCGACCCGATCAGGCGGACGGCCCCCTCCGCCGCATAGCCCCCGAGAAAGCCGCAGGGCATGTGCCAGCGGTACCAGGCGGGCGGGGCGGATTCCCCGAGGTTGCCGCACAGGAACACCTCGCTCCCGGCAAACAGCAGATACCGCTCACCGTCCCAGACGGCGAAGGCCTGCCGCAGCGCCTCGGCGCCGCACTCCCGCAGCAGCGGGGCAATGTCCGTGCCGATTGTGCGGACGTTGCACTGGCTGTAGGCACTGCCCGCAATGAGAGTGTGGAGGCTTCCATCCGAGGTGGCCCATAGGAGCCGGTCGCGGCAAAGCCGGATACTGCGCGGACAGTCGCAGCCGATGCCGGAGGACAGCGGCGTCAGCGGAAACACCGCCGACTGTGTCTCGGCATCGACGATACCGCCCGCCAGGGCCTGCTCGCTGCGGAGCGCCGTCGCGCTGTACTCCATGTAGTAGATTTCGTGCTGCTTGAACACCACCAGCATCCGCCCCTGCCGCCCGAAGGCCGTGATCGGATCGGAGGCGGTGCCGGCATACAGATAGCTGTTTTCAGGGAAATACGAGGGATCGTTCAGCGCACTGTAGCGGATCAGATGCGGATGGTCGGGGTGCCCTGCCAGAAACAGGCGGGAGCCGCCCGTCAATCCGGCGCGGTCTCCGCCGAACCAGGTGCCGAACCGCATGCCGGCAATCAGCTCATATCCCTCCGTGCGGCTGTTCTGCGGTGCATAGACGGCGCTCAGCGTCGCCGCGGAGGGCGTGACCGCCTGCGCCGTGTCGCCGGTCTGACGGCAGAGCCAGAAGCAGCGCGTGGTGCCGGAATAATACAGCTGCAGTCCGTCGCTGCCCGCGGCCGCCTCATGGGAAATCCCCGTCCCCGACACGGACAGAAAATGGTAGCAGACGGAGCCCGCGGTATCGGTGCAGCCGACGCGCAGCGTGCCGCTCAGGGCCCGGTCGGGCGGCAGATGAAAATAGAGCGCCCCGTCGGTGACGACGTAGTCGATACGAAACGCATCCGTCAGGAGATTGCGGCTTTCGTAGGAATATCCTCCGGGCTCGGCCGGAAGGTTCTCCGTTCCGCCGACGGCCCGGACGGCCAGAGTGGGGGTATACGGGATCTGTACCGTCAGCCCCGTCCCCGCCTTGATGTAAAAGCTCCCGTCGGTCATCAGCATCGGACGGTCGCTCTTTCCCTCCGATTCAATCCAGACGGCATGGCTGTCGGCCGGGCATCCGGTGACGAGCAGCGGCGGATCGGAATTCAGTGCCCCGCTGCTGCCGACACCGATCATGGCATAGCTGTGCTTGCCGTTCTCCGGCGTAAAGGTTGCCATCAGCTGCTGCCGGGAGGGGCCGGGTGCCCCCTCACCGCAGTACAGACGGATATCCGACAGGGTGCCGTCTGCGCCGAGTGCGGAGGTGTCGTAGGTCTGTACGGGGGAAAGCACCGGCCGGGTGCGCAGCCGGCCGTCGCGGAACTCAACGTTGCAGCCGTCGGAGAGCTGCCGTTCTCCGATGGCGTGGGCCTCGACGGAGCGGCAGATGCCGCCGTCCGGCTGCGGCGGAACCCATCGGTAGGCGGCGGAGGAGCGCGGCTTCGGATAATACATAAGCGGCCCCCTCCCTCAGACGGTCAGCTGCGTCAGCAGCGCCTGCTGTTCCTCGGCGGACAGTGCCTCAAACTGCTGCCGCTCCCCGTCGGAGAGCAGCGACAGCAGGGCCTCGCGCCCGTTTTCCGCGGGCAGTGCGTCTCCGAGCTGCTCCGCCCTCTCGTTCAGCTCGCGGATCAGCCCGCTGACATTGGGTACGGTTCCCTTCGGCAGCCGCTGCAGGTACTGCACGGCATCGATGACGTTGCGGGCGAACAGGTTGTCCAGCGTCTGCGTGGACTGCGCCTCGCTCCACAGCGAGGAGGAGCCGACATCCACCCGCACGGAGATGAGCAGCTCGCGGTAACGCTCTCCGTCAAACGGCAGATACCAGATGCCGCCCTCGTCCTCGATTTTCAGCGACCGCTTACCGTACAGCATGACCCAGAACTCCGCCCAGATGCGCGCCAGCTCCTCGATAAAGCCGTAGAACCGGTTCTGCATCGGCTGCAGCGGCAGGCCGGCGGCCTCGCGCAGCGCGATGATGGCCGCGGAGTTGTCCGGGCGCATGTTGCCGAGCGCGGCATCGTTGGCCCCGGCGTGCTCCATGGTGTCGCCGATCAGCATGGCGATGCTCTGATCAAACTGCGGTGACAGCGTCGGCGGCTGAATATAGCGGACGGCGCGTTCGACCTCCTCCGCCGTGCCGTAGACCTTCAGAATCTGCCCGGGATCGTTCGTGACGGGCTGCGTCACCACGTCTCCGTTGACCACCATGATCGGCAGCCCGGTCATCATCACGCCCCATACGCTGGCGGAGAGCATACGGTTGATGGCAATCTGGTTGGCAATCAGGTGGGTAATCTCGCTTTCACCGTAGGCGCAGCCCTTGCGGCGGTCCCAGCGGAATTCGGCAAGGGGATACATCCGGATACCGAGACAGAAGGGCGGCCGCACCACCACATCGCCGCAGACCTGCGTCCCCATGATGCGGCAGCTGCGTCCCTGTCGGTCCCATTCCTTATACAGCTTGGTGATGACCGTTGCCTTGCCGCTGTTCTCCGGCTCCTCCCGGTCGTCGTCCCCCGGGAGGAGGGCGGTGTCCTGCCGGTCGGCTGTCAGTGCCTCCGCTCCGCTTCGCACGCCGTTGCGCAGCATCTCCCGCCGGATGTCCGCAATCCGCCGGCGCTGTGCAATCAGGAGATAGGGCTGCTCCTGCAGATTCTCCGTGTTCGGGTCCCCGAAATAGACGTTTTCCACGTCCAGAACCTCGCAGCGGATATCGCCGGTGATGGGGGCCCGGTGCGCGGCATCCGCATACAGCCCGGTGCGGACAGACGGATCCCAGTAGGTGTAAATCAGCCCCGTGCCGGAGGTGTAGGCGTTGCGCAGTGCCTCCTCCTTCAGCCGCTCCAGCCGCACCCGCTCGGCGGTGGCCCGGAAGTAGTCCGACAGGGAGGACATGACGAGCTGCAGCTCCTCGTCGGCCGACAGGGCCGCGGCCGTCTCCTCGGCGCGGGCGGTACCGCTGCGCAGCGAGGCCTTTTCCCGCTGGATCTGCTGCTGCATATCCAGTGTGTTCGGAATGCCGTCCGCCGCATAGTTGACGGTCAGCGGACTGGATGAGATGGCCGCCATTTTGTAATCTCCGATGCGCTTGATGATATTCTGCCGCACAAGCGGCCGATCCGCCGCCGAGGAGACCCCGTGCCACTGGTCGCCGCTGTAAAACCGCTCGTTGACCCGGCTCTGCTCATAGAGCCCGCGGGTGCCGAGCCCGTTCTTGAACTCCCGGCCGGCCTCGTATTCCTGCCGGATCTGCCGCGGATCGTCCCATGTATACTGTTCCAACAATACTTCCTCCTTTTATCCGTTCCAGCGGCCGCAGAGCAGCCGCTCTCCGGACGGTTCCGGTTCCCGTCCGTCGGACGGGTGAAAATAGCGGATGTCGGCGGCCGCGTAGCGCATGGCATCCATCAGGTGGTTGTCCCGGTCCGCGGGGCGGCTGCGGCCGCTGCCGTCCTCCCGGGCCTCCCAGGCGTAGGAGGACAGCTCCGCGGCGGTGTGCATGCAGCGGGGGTGTACGGTGATGCGGTATTGCTGCAGATTGGCAATGCCGTTCTGAACGCTGTCCCGCCCCTTGACGGCGGGGCAGATGCGGCGGATGCCCAGGCGCCGCAGATCGTCGTTGCTTTTGGGCTCGGCGCTGTCCGCACGGATACGGCATCCGGCGTAGCCCTTGCGGCGGAGCATGGCGGCGATGTCGCTGTTGAGCATGCGCTTTTCGTAGTGCTCATCGTATACGAACAGCAGGTGCCGTACCGGGTCGGCCGCCATGGCGATAAACGCCGTGGGGTCGTTGGTGTAGCCGTAGTCGAGGCCGAACACATGGCAAAAGCGCTCGTCCCGGCGCAGGGCCTCCGGGTCGAACTCGGCCGTTTCCCAGTTGTCGTAGACCAGCCCCTCCGAGAGTCCCCATTCGCCGCGCCCCGCTACGGCGTACAGCCGCGGCTGCGTTTCCCGCATCTGCTCATAGCGGGCTCTGTCCACGTCGTCCAGAAACTCGTTGCAGCGGTAGTCGGTGGAAAACACGGCCACATCGGGAGCCTCCCGGTCGAAAAAGCGCTGCTTGAGCCAGTGCCGTCCGCTCCAGGGGTTAAAGGTCAGTGTAGTTTGCTTAAAGAGCGGGGCCGGAATCTGTCCCCGCGGCATGGACAGATCCAGCTTGTCAAACTCCCGCTCGCTCGGCAGCTCAAAGGCCTCCTCGACCCAGACCCAGCAGAGCACCCCCTGCTCCACCGTGGTGGAGGCCAGCTTGTCGGCCTTGTCGAAGCCGCGGAACAGGATCCGCTGCCCGGTCGGCCTGTATTCCATTTCGAGCGGGCTCAGCGTGCAGCGCCAGAGCGGCTCGACCTGCAGGCGGCGGATGGCCCAGCGCAGCTGAGCAAAGGTGCTGTCCCGGTGCGTGTTGTATACCTGCCGCACCACCATCAGATTGGCCCCGGGATATTTCATGAGGTGGTAGATATACCAAAGGGCTGTGGTCGAGGACTTTTTGGAGGCCTTTCCGCCCTTCAGCACCCGGTACCGCGCCCGGCAGCGCCAGAACTCGCCGTAGCCTCCGCCGACGGCCGCGGCAATGTCTACGGTAGCCATTGCGATCCTCCTCAGTCGCCCTGCCCGGAGGAATCGGCGGAGGATGCATCGGCGGCCTGCTCGGCGGAAATCTTCAGCCGCCGGACGAGCCGCGCCAAAAAGGTCGGCATGGGGACGCCGATCTGCGTCAGGTTTTCAAGAATGCTGATCAGCTCGTTGATGATCAGCCAGACGGCCACCAGCATCCCGACCGCAAAGGGGAGGCGGAGGGGAAAGGAAAAGGCCTCGGCGGTCATCGAAAGCAGCCAGTCTACGCCGGTGCCGACACCGACCACCAAAAAATAGCAGAGCTTTTTGAGAATGCCGAACAGCCCCCTGCGGCTGGACAGCTCCCGCCTCTGGCAGGCGCGCAGCATACCGGTGATATAATCGGCGGATACCACCGCAAACAGGACAATGACCGGCACGGCCAGCTGCTGCAGATACAGGAACAGCGCGGTCCAGGCCGCCGTCAGGATGGCCTTGAGCGTGGTGCCCTTCATCGGAAAATCCCTCCTTTGGATTTTGGGTGTCTCCGCCCCGTCCGCTCAGAGGGACGGGACGGAGACGCATGCTTCGGATACTCAGTTGCTGCCGGTGCCCTGCGAGGGTGTGGTGGTATCGGGATGCAGATAGACCTCAATCCCGGCGCCGAGACTGTTCTTGACGAACACGTCGTAATACAGCCGGTAGTCGATCTGATAGGCATCGGCATTCGGGTTCTGATCGGGGGTAAAGGTGCGCATTTTCTCCGTCTTTTTGACGAGCGAGGCCGCCCGCTTCGGCATGACGATCAGCGCAATGCTCTTGGCCGCGGCGGTCGGCACAAAGCCGCCGGCCGTCTCGCCCTGTGTGGAGCCGTCGTAGAAGGTGTACGCCGTTTTCAGGCGGCTTTTCTCAACGGGGATGAGCGCTACGCCGTCGAGCGTCTTGACCTGCAGGTCCACCTCGCCCTTGCGGAAGGAGGTCACATCCAGGTGCCGTGCCACCTCATCCGAGGACTGCAGCGCCCGCAGCGTGTCGCTGTCCACGAACGCCACCAGCTCCTCGTCAAAGCCGACCGCATCCTGTGCCGCCTTGACGGCGGCGGAGAACAGCGCATACGGCTTGGTGAGGGAGCCCGTCACCGTCTGGGTCTTGGTGACGGCATACCCGGCGATTTTCGACAGCACATAGGCGTCCATCTCGGGGACCACCTTGGTGCGCACAAATTCGGCCAGCACCTCTCCGGCCAGCCCGGCAATTCCCGTTTCGTCCTCGTCCTCGCGGTCGAGCCGGAAGGAGCGTCCGCGGTCCTGCGACAGGGTGTACGAGCGGTTGGAAACGGAGACGGAGCCGCGCACAAAGCCGGTATCCCGGTCATAATCCCCGAGACCGGACATGTCCACCTCGGGAATCAGCACGGTCTTGGCGCCGACGAATTTGGCGCGCAGGGGATTGTCCGCCAGAAATCCGGTGGCGGCCTTCTGGGCCACTGCCCGGTCGAGCTCCTTGGTCATTGCGGAATTAAAGGTCAGAGTATTCAGAGCCATACACAAAAACTTCCTTTCTGTTTTACGTCTGTTTTACGGAAATGAACCTGCCTGCGGAGTTACAGGGAGCGGCGAAACGCATGCCGGAAGGCATTTTCGCCCCCCTGCCCGTTTTCAGGCTCACCGTGCAGCGAGCCCGCGGCACAGGCAGCCGCCGCCTGCGCCGCCGCATCGGCCTCGCGGCGAAGCTGCCGCTCGCGTTCGGCAAAGCGCAGATAGCCGTCGAGCAGCGTATGCGTCCCGGCACAGGCCTCGCGGATCACCGTGTCCGGCAGCGCTGCAAACGACGGCGCATCCGGTATCGCCCGCTGCAGCTCCTCGTATTCGGCGGCCAGCCGATCGACCGGAGTCTCCGGCTCGGGCGGCACCTCCGGCGCATATCCCTGCTGCCGCTCCCGGCGCAGTGTGCAGATTTCCCGCGCCAGCGCCTCGTCACCGCCGGTGCGTGCGAGGAGCTCGCGATACTCCTCCTCCTCGGCGGTGTGCTGCAGCTGCTCAATCAGCTCCTCCGGCCGGCGGAACCCGGCGGCGGCGCTCATCCGGCGCAGCGTCTCAAACTGCGGAAGAAATTGCTCAAAGCGCAGCCCCTCCCGCAGCAGAGCGGTCACGCGCTCGCGGTCGTCTGCACGAATGGGAACCGGAGTTCCGTTGTAAACCGGCAGATAGACCTCTGCCGTCTCCCCGGACTCGGCTCCGGCTGCTCCTTCCGTATCCCCGCCGCCTGCGGACGGGACGGTCCCGGCGGGCTCGGCCGGAGCAGATCCCTCGTCCGCCCCGCCGGACGGCGGAACGGACGGTACATCGGCGGCCGCAGCCGCTTGCGGTGTGTCGGTCGGTATCGTTTCGTCCGGACGGACGGGAAACGCAGTAAGCTCCTTCGGATCCATACAGTGTCCTCCTTTTTATCCTTCCACACGGGGCAAAACATCCTGCCGGGCAGTCATAACGCTCAGCGCCGCCCGCTTCTGCGTATACAGCGTGCGGAATACGGCATAATTGTCGTTGTCGCCCTCACCCTGCGCCAGCAGCATGGCCACTCCGTAGGGCAGCGCCTCCGCAGCGCGCTCCGACAGCCAAACGGCCTCACCGAGATGGGCAAGCGGCGCAAAGGCCGCGCTCTGCTCCGTATTCCACAGCTCCCGCAGCATCTGATTGACGAGATAGAGCGCCCGCCCCCGCAGCGCGCTTCCGCCCTGCACACCGGGCCGCCCCTCCCCGTCGGTGTAATTGAGCAGCGCCAGCGCCTGCTCCCATACCTGCTGTCCTGTCACGGCAACCTCCTCCTTTTCCGTTGTCCTTGTTAACGCAGCAGCTCCTCGGCCCCGCGCAGCGCTTCCATGGCGCGCCCGATGGCGTCGGCCGCCTCGGACGCCTCCGCCTGCAGCTGCCGCAGCTCACCCTGCAGCGCCGCCACCTGCTGCCGCAGCGCTTCGGTCTCATCGGCCGCGGGTGCCTCCGCAGCCGCCACCCGGTCGGCATCCACCCAGCCGTACACGCCGGACGTCCCGTCCGTGTGCACAACGTGGTACGGGTGCAGCGCCCCCTCCGCCACAACGGTCACCTGCGCCGGCCCGGCCGCCGGATTCCCGGCCGCCTCCCGGCTGTTCGCGCCGGTATAGTGCGGCCCGCCGAGGAACCGCACCGTCTCTCCGACCCGGAAGGCCGTTCCGGTTGTCTCCGGCCGGTCCTCCTCGGCCAGCCGCGCCCGCACGGCGGCCCGGAACCAGTCCATATCCCGCCCGAATTTCTTCAGCCAGTGGTCGGGATCGCCGTGCCGGCTCCCATATCCGGCCTTTCCGGCCTCCGCGTGGCTTACGATGTCGTCCGCCGTCAGCCCCCACATCCTGCACAGGTACGCGCACAGCGTCGCCGCCGTGTCGAACACCTCCCCGAAATAGGCCGCATCGTCGAGTGCATCCTCGCAGATCTCGAACTGAATGTGTCCGGTCGGGTCATAGTTGTAGCTGCCCTTCGACCCCCGGCCGACACCCCAGCACGCGATATTCCACGGCAGCAGCTGGTAGCACGCTACGGTATCGTCGTATAGCCGCCCGATCATCGCATGCACGCTCACCTCGACGCCCGCCCGGTTCCACGAATTGTTGTAGCGGTTGACGCCGAGTGCCCCGTCGTCCGGCTGCACATACCGCAGCAGGTACGGATTGTTGGCTCCCGTCGAGTGGACGACGATTCCGCGCGGCGTCATCGGCCGCGCCTCCTTGTAGCAGTCATTTTCCGTCATGAACCATTGCTTCGGTTCCCATGCCATCGCTCATTCCTCCGGTTTCGTGATGTCGGATCCGACTGCCCGTCCGGAAGATGCGAACGAAACGGACGGGCAGCCGTTTTGCTTACGGTCGGTCAGATGATACAGCAGGCGGGAGAAATTCCCAGCTCGCTGTTGGCCCCTACGCTGTCGATCACTCCCGTGGAGCGTACCCGCAGAATATAGGCCGAGAAGCTCGCCTGCGGAGAACGCAGCATCCAGTACTGCGCCGTTTCCCCGGAATATTTGACGCGGTTTGGGTCTGTTCCGGAGCCCGCCATGTTGAGTGCGGAATTGTCCGCATAGTACGGGTAGGCCGTTCCCTCCGCCACGGAGCTGTTGAGCCCTCCGTAGACCTCTGTCTCGGAGAGCAGGAAAAACCGCTCGGTGGATACGATACTGCCGCCTCCGTCGGTAATGACGTTTTGGGCTGTGGTCTTGCTGACGCTGCCCACTGCGGACAGAAACTCCGCATCCAGTCCCTTCAGAAAGCCGTTGGCGGAGGCGGCGTAGCCCGGGGCCGCGTCCGACGCGGTCTGCGCCTGCCACCAGGAGCCGGCCCCGGCCGCGCTGTTCAGCCATTGCCGGACGGCGGACTGCGACCAGTTGTTGGAGCCGTATTTCTGGCGGTTGGTATCGCTGCTGCCCGTCTCCGGCGCATCAAAGCCGAGGAAGCAGTCGGGCAGCACCCCGTGCAGCTGCAGCGTGAGGCTGTGCGTATAGGCGGTGTCGGCCGGCTTGTCGTGGTCGATGCCGATGATATCCCACGTCAGTGTGCCGTAGTCCTTGTGGCGGCAGACGAGCTGATCCCCCACGGAAAACACTTTGGCGGCGATTCCGAGCCGTACCAGCTGCTGCACCACCGCCCAGGAGCTGACGGACAGCGCCGGCCCGCTGCTTTGGGCGGCAATGGCCTTGAGCAGCGCATTCTGCATATCCATCTTTTCGACATACGTGGATTCGGATACTAAATTCAATACATTGGACATTCTGACTTCCTCCCTCGGTGTGCTTACACCTCATCGTAGGCGATGACGGGCTTGCCGTCCGCCATCCGGAATTTCAGGACATAGCTTTTGCCGGCCGCCGCATCCGTCACAAGCAGCCCGTCGTTGCCGCCCCGGATGCTGCCGCATTTCGACCATCCGGCCGCCGTGCAGGTGAATACATCCCACGGCGCGGCCTGTGCCGATTCTCCCGTCACCAGGTAAAAATCCCCCGTGACCGGTGCCGTCTCCGCATACGGATTCACGGTCATCCGCCACCCGGACCCGCGTGCCGCGCGGCCGGTGTCCCGCCCCGCCACGCTCCAGTTGCCGTTGTCTCCGATCACGGGGAGTGCCTTTGCGGCCTCCTCCGCCGCCTTCCGGTCGGCGTAGCGCTTGGTGACGGCATCGGCCTCTCCGACCGGATCGGCTCCGAGCGCGACGGTGCCGCTGCGGTGTACACACAGGGCATTGCTGCGGGCGTCGGCCGCCGTGCCGTTTCCGACGGTCAGCAGGGCCCCCTCCTCAGAGCGGCCGTATTGTCCGACCGCCAGCTGGTTGTCCTGATCGGCCACCGTCGAGAGTCCGAGCGCCACCGCGTTTTCCCCGAGCGCATAGTCCGTCTCCTCAAGGGCGTGTACTCCCCGGACGCTGCCCGCGGTCTCCCCGTCGGAGAGCGAGCGCAGCAGCGATGCGTTCAGAACATATTCCGTGTCCGCCTCCGCCTGCGCCTGCGGACAGGCGGTTCCGGCGAAGTAGACGCGGGCGTCAAAGCTGTGCAGGACGTGCGGCGATTCGCTGTCCGCGGTCTCCGCAATGCAGAGCCGGAGGACGGTCTGCCCGCCCGCGGCGGTCATCCGGCGGTCAAGCCACAGCCCGACCGTTCCGTCCGTCCCGCAGGTGAGCGGCTCACTCAGCAGATGCGCGCCGCTGCCGTCGCAGCTCTCGATATAATAGCGGCAGCCGTCGGTGCGCAGTGCCTCCGGAATCTGAAACGAGACGTAGGCCGCCCGGTGATCCCCCTGCACACCGGCGTATTGCGGCTCAAACGGGCTCACCGTGCCCTCGCTCAGATTCACGGTGTAGGCGATGTGGATAAGGGCTTCCATAACTGTATCACTCCTTTGCTTTATGGGCGGGGCTCTCCGACAAACACCACGTCTCCGTGCTCGGGAGGCTCCGCCTTGTCGGTATAGCCGAAGTTGTTCTTGCCGAGAAAAACGGCGCCGCTGTGGCTGCCGGGCCGCAGCAGCTCCTCGGCCAGCTCGGCGTTGCAGTCACGCCAGGCCTGCGCCAGCAGGGTCTGAACACGTCCCCGGACGAGTCCGGACGGATGCTCGGCCTGCCGCGTCCCCTCGATATACTCCTGCAGGCGGGCGCGGGAAATGCCGAGACAGGCCGCGATCCGTTCGGGCGTCAGGGGAAGCTCACGCTCACGCGCCATGACGCGGGCCTTTTCCAGGGCACGCCGCACCTGACGGTCGTTCCGGATGGTTGCTTCCTTCATGCTGTGATTCACCTCCTGCTCCTGTTATACAGGAGACAGGCGGGTGCAAAGCAAGAGGTCACCGACTGCACCCCGGGTGAAAACCGCTGCTCACCGACTTGCATAGCGGCAGCCGATGTGCTATACTGAAGCGGAAAAGGGGGGAGAGACGTGAAAATCTGGGACATTACGCGGGAGCTGCTGTCCTCACCGCCGTATCCGGGCGACCCGCCGCCCGTCCTGCATACCCTGAGCCATACGGCCTACGGTGATGCCTTTACCGTCTCGGAGCTGCACTGCTGCACCCACGCCGGCACCCATCTGGACGCGCCGCTCCATTGCTTTCCCGACGGGGAGGACGTGGCCTCGCTGGCGCCGGAGCGCCTGGTCGGGGAATGCACGGTGATGAGCTTTGACGGTATCCTGCTCGGGGACGAGGCGGAGCGGCTGCTGCCGCGCCTGTCCGCTCCGCGCCTGCTGCTCCGCGGCCGGGCGGAGCTCTCCGGGAGTGCCGCCTTTGTGCTGGCCGGTGCGGGGCTGCAGCTGTTGGGGGTGGAGTCCGCTTCGGCCGCCTCGGCGACGGCCGAGACCGCGGTGCACCGCGAGCTGCTCGGCGCGGGAGTGCTGCTGCTGGAAAATCTTGATCTGTCGCAGGTGCCGGACGGCCGCTATTTTCTGTTTGCCGCTCCGCTGAAGCTTGCGGGGGCGGAGGCGGCGCCGGTGCGCGCGTTCCTGATCGGACGCTGATGTGCCCGGGCGCGGGAGCGGGAGCCGCCCCTCCGGCGGCCCGCAGGCCGCAGGCCGCAAAATTGTGCTTGCATTTTGCGGTACCCTGTGCTATACTGTAAGGCGTTCTGAGCGGGAGGCCCTGAGCGGCGCGCCGATGACGGTGCCCGTCCGCGGAAGGCGGAGGCCTCGGTAGCAGTATATTCCGTACAACTGCATATTGACCCTTATCAAGAGCGGCGGAGGGACAGGCCCTATGATGCCCGGCAACCTGCACATTGCGTGTAAGGTGCCAATTCCTGCGGGTAACACCGGAAGATGAGTGAGAAAACAGGCGCTGTCTTTCGGACAGCGCTTTTTTTGTGTGCGGCAGCATGCGGCGGTCGGAGCACACGACAGTCAACAAAATGGTCATTACCATAAAGGAGGAATAGGATCGTGGCAAGACGTTTTTTTACATCCGAATCGGTGACGGAGGGACATCCCGATAAGCTGTGCGACCAGATCGCGGATGCGGTGCTGGACGCCATTCTGGAAAAGGATCCCGAGGCCCATGTGGCGTGCGAGGTGGTTGCAACGACCGGCATGGTGCTCGCCATGGGAGAAATCAGCACGAGCTGCTATGCGGATATCCCGCAGATTGCCCGGAAGGTCATCTGCGACATTGGCTACGATAACAAGACCGCCGGCTTTGACGGCCATACCTGCGCGGTGCTCACCGCCATCGACGACCAGTCGCCCGATATCGCCATGGGCGTCAACGAGGCGCTGGAGTCGCGTGAGGGGGATACGGAGGCGCTGGATCGGATCGGCGCCGGCGACCAGGGTATGATGTTCGGCTATGCCTGTGACGAGACCCCCGAGTATATGCCGCTCCCGATCTCGCTGGCCCATCGACTGGCCAAGCGCCTGGCGCAGGTGCGCAAGGACGGGACACTCCCGTATCTCCGCCCGGACGGAAAGACGCAGGTGACGGTGGAATACGAGGAGGACACACCGGTGCGCGTCGAGGCGGTGGTGGTGTCCACGCAGCACGATGAGCAGGTCACCCTGGAGCAGATCCGCCGCGATATGGTCGAGCAGGTCATCCGCCCGACGGTTCCGGCCGCCCTGCTCGACGACCGGACGAAAATTTTCGTCAACCCGACCGGTCGCTTCGTGGTCGGCGGCCCGCAGGGGGACAGCGGCCTGACCGGCCGCAAGATCATCGTGGATACCTACGGCGGTATGGCCGGACACGGCGGCGGTGCCTTCTCCGGCAAGGATCCGACCAAGGTGGACCGTTCCGCCGCCTATATGGCGCGCTACGCCGCCAAAAACGTGGTGGCGGCCGGTCTGGCGCGCCGCTGCGAGCTGCAGCTGGCCTATGCCATCGGCGTGGCGCATCCGGTGTCCGTGCGGATCAACACCTTCGGCACCGGAAGGGTGCCCGACGAGGCGATTGCCGAGGCGGTGCGGAAGCTGTTCGATTTCCGCCCGGCCGCCATCATCGAAACGCTCGGCCTGCGCCGCCCGATTTACCGTCAGCTCGCCGCTTACGGCCATATGGGCCGGGAGGATCTGTCCGTGGCGTGGGAGCGTACCGACCGCGCCGAGGCGCTGCGGGCCTGCTTTCCGGAGCTGGCCTGAGCCCGCTCTGCTTCCGGCCGCCCTGTGATTTTCGTGCATTCCCGCAGGGGGCAGCGACCGGGCGCCGCGGCCCCTCCGTTTTTGAAAACGGCATATTTTTCCGTTTGCTTTGTCTGATGTTTCCTGCATAAGCACCGCAGACCGCGCTCATACTAAAACCGCGAAACGGCTTTGGCC